>JAFZFY010000214.1 GCA_017555665.1 Pseudomonadota bacterium
ATCGAGAAGGTGCTAGTGTGTGTTTAATTATAAAAAAGTGTAACCGAATGCACGAGGTGCCCAGGTCGGCAGAGACATAAAAAATGCGGCTGTATGCGCAAAGCGCATAAGCCGCATGGGAGAGGCCGTATGCGTTTTGCGCATAGGCCGACATATCATCAAGTGTTAAGCTTTTATGCCAAAATCATATTCGTGAAGCGCGAATGCGATATTGATGGCATGGTCTGAGCAGCGTTCGAGATCGCTGGACATATTGGTGAAGATCACGCCGACGAGAGGATCGCATTGTCTGTCGAACAGGCGCGCGATATGGTTGGTGAGATTGGATTTTTCGAGCTCATCGACGTGCTGTTCTTGCTTTTCGGCTTCGTCGAGCTTGTCGAATGTTTCGTGCTCGAAGATATCGAGGCAGAAATCGATCGATTTGACGACTTCGTCTGCGAGGACTCGAAGTTCCTGCAGGGCTTCGTCGGTGAGCTTATTCTTCGATGTGTTGATTTGAGCGGCGTATTCGGCGATATTTTCCGCATGGTCGCTGATGCGCTCGACGTCTGAGACGGTGAGGGTCATTTGCGTGATGCGGTTTCGCTCGTGTCCGGTCATATTGAAAGTACGAATTTTGACGAGTCTTTGTGTAATTGCGTGTGTGAGATAATTGACGGTATCTTCGTTGTCTTCGACTTCTTGGACGAGTTTGAGATCTTGGTCAAAGAAGCATTTGACGGAGAGCTTGAGGTTTTCGCTCGCGAGGCGTCCCATGCGGGTGATTTCGCGCTGGGCCTGCTGTAGTGCGACGGCGGGGGGCAGATTGCCTTCCTGCATATACATGAGTTCGCGGTCTTTGAATTTTCGCGTTTCTTCGGGGAGCTCAGGCAGAATCTTTTTGGAGAGCTTGACGAGGATGGGCGCGAGCGGGAAGAGCGCGATCACGGCGATGAGCGCGAAGAACGTGTGCGCGTTTGCGACTTGGCGTCCGATATTGTCGGGGGACAGGGAGACGATGAAGTCGAGGAACGGCGGGATGATTACGATGAGGAGGATAATAATCGCGGCACGGATGAGGTTGAAAATCAGGTTGAGTATGGCCGTGCGTTTGCCGTTGCGATTTGTGGTGAGCGACGCGAGAATATTGGGCGTGACGGCGCCGATGGCGGCACCTATGATGAGATAGACCGCCATGTGGAAGCTGAGAATGCCTTGGATGGCGAACGTCTGAAAGATAACGACGGAGGATGAGGAGCTCTGGAGTAGAGCGGTAAAGAGGATGCCGACGAGTATCGCGAGTGCCGGATTTTCAAGATTGGTGAGGAAATGTGTGAATTCTGGCGTATTCGCGAGTGGCGCGATGGCCTGGCTGATGACGGAGATTCCAAAAAAAAGCATGCCAAATCCCATGATGATGGAGCCGACATGCCTTACAATGGTTTTGTTGACGAACAAATATAAAATGGCACCGACAAATAAGATGAGTGGTGCATAAGCGCCCAAGCTGAAAGCGGTAATCTGGGCGGTGATGGTGGTGCCGATGTTTGCGCCCATGATGACACCGATGGCTTGCAAGAGCGTCATGAGCCCGGAGTTTACGAAGCCGATGACCATCATGTCTGTGGCGGCGGAACTCTGAATGAGGATTGTGACGAGAAGGCCGACAAAGATAGCGGCAACGCGGTTGCTTGTCGCGCGCTCGAGTATTGTCTTGAGCTGATCGCCGGCGGCATTTTTGAGGCCGTTTGACATGACGGACATGCCGAACAGGAAAAGCCCGATGCCTCCGAGCAGTTTAAAGATATCTAATAGACTCATAGGTTCCTTATAAGAAGCGATCTGATTGTACCCCAGTCTCGATGCACACACTTCGCAGGTGCACTCTGTTGCGAGATGCTGTGGGATACTAAGACTTGTAGCATATACATAAAGTGGCCAGGTCGTCTTTAACTTCGCAAGGAAGTTCACAGGCATCCCTATTGGGGATGAGGCAGACCATACCCGCAGGGCTTGTATGACTAATTAACGTATCAATCAAGTATCAATTTAATTCATTTAAGGCATTTCATTTTTTGACGCACAAATTTAGCGATGCGTCAAAAATGAAAAAAGCCGCGCGTATCGTCCGATAGCGCGGCCGTGTGTAGCCGTATGCGCGAAGCGCATAGGCTGTTTATTTGCTGTTTAAATCGAAGTTATGCTCGTGAAGTGCAAATGCGATGTTGATGGCGTGATCGGAGCATCGTTCGAGATCGCTTGACATGTTCGTAAAGATGACGCCGGCAAGCGGGTCACACTGCCTGTTGAGCAGTCGCGCGATATGCCGATTGAGATTGACTTTTTCGAGTTCGTCGACGTGCTGTTCCTGTTTTTCCGCTTCTGCAAGGTTCTCGAAAGTCTCATTTTCGAAGATATCTAGGCAGAAATCGAGGGCGTGTGTGACGGCCTCGGCCATTGTTTTGAGCTCTTCGATCGCTTCATCGGAGAGCTTTGATTTCTGTGTGGCGAGTTGTGACGCGTATTCCGCGACATTTTCAGCATGATCGCCGATGCGTTCAATGTCGGAGACGGTGAATGTCATCTGGGTGATTTTGTTTCGCTCGTGTCCGGTCATATTGAACGTGCGGATTTTGACGAGCCTCTGTGTGATGGCATGCGTGAGGAAATTGATCGTGTTTTCGTTATCCTCGATCTGCTGAATGAGTTTCTGATCTTGTTCAAAGAAGCATTTGACAGCAAGTTTCAGGTTGTTGCTGGCGAGTTTTCCCATGCGCGTGATTTCGCGCTGAGCCTGCTGGAGTGCGACGGCGGGGGGGAGATTGCCTTCTTGCATATAGATGAGTTCGCGGTCTTTGAGTGACTGCGTTTCTTCGGGGCGGACGGGGATGAGCTTTTGCGAGAGCTTGACGATGAATGGTGCAAACGGGAAGAAAGCGAGAACAGCGATGATTGCGAACATCGAATGGGCGTTTGCGACTTGCCTTCCGACGTTGTCGGGGGAAAGCGAGACGATGAAGTCGAGGAAGCCCGGGATGATGGAGATGAGCAGGACGATCAGCGATGCTCGGCAGAGGTTGAAGATGAGATTGAGGCAGGCTGTTCGCTTGCCGTTTCTGTTTGTGGTGAGGGAGGCGAGGAGGTTTGGCGTGACGGAGCCGATGGCGGCACCGATGACGAGATAGACCGCGAGCTCGAATTCGATGATGCCCTGCATGGCGAACGTTTGCACGATGACGGTCGCGGACGAGGAGCTTTGGAGCATAGCGGTGAATAGCACGCCAAAGAGTATCGCGAGGAACGGATTTTCAAGCCCGCTGAGGAACTGTGCGAATTCGGGACTGTCTGCGAGCGGCTTGATGGCATTTTTGACGATCGAGAGACCAAAAAAAAGCATGCCAAATCCCATGATGATGGAACCGACATGCTTGACGATGGTCTTGTTGATGAAAAGATATAGGATGGTGCCTATGAAAACGATGAGCGGCGCGTAAACGCCGATGTTGAATGCGGTGATCTGGGCGGTGATGGTCGTGCCGATATTCGCGCCCATGATGACGCCGACTGCCTGAAGGAGTGTCATGAGCCCGGAGTTTACGAAGCCGATGACCATCATGTCTGTGGCAGCAGAGCATTGTGCCAGGATTGTGACGAGAAAACCTACGAATACAGCGACAAAACGATTGCTGGTGGCGCGTTCGAGAATGGCTTTGAGCTGGTCGCCCGCAGCATTTTTGAGCCCGTTGGTCATGAATGACATTCCGAAGAGGAACAGGCCGATTCCGCCTAAAAGCGAAAAGAAACTAACTAAACTCATTTCTTCCTTTATAACAAAAGTAAACCCTCGCCCCATACCCCCATAAGGTTAATACTGGAATGATGTAATCTATTTCAAATATTAAAATATAATTTGGAATCAAAATGTTTATTGACTTTGATGTTTTATCTTACTATAAGCATGGGTTTGTCTGGTTTTGAATTATAGGTATAACGCGCTGTGTTAGCTTTTTGTGTGGTTTTGGCCTTTAAAATAACGCGCCGTGTTATTTGAGAGTGGATGTTTATAGAAATATTTTAATGCGGTTTTGATGTAATTGTGTGCTGTTTTGTATTTTAAGTATATATATCTTTTGGAATAAACGTGAATGCAGAGTTGTTATATGCGCTTATTTTTTGAGTGCTTGAAAGGGGATATGGCTTTGCGCTAAAATACATTCTGCGCGGCGTGTCGTGCGGTTATCATGTGGAGTGGGGTATGCGTTCCTTGGTGAATTTGGTTGTGATATCGGTCGTCCTGTTATGGACATCGGTATGCTTCGGCGAACAGGTGTACTGGGGCATCGACTATTGGAGCGAGTCTGTTTCGGGACCGAACAAGCTCTATATCATCAAGGTCGATCTGAAGGCGAAGGGGATCCGGGCTTTCGTCACGCCAGAGCTCAATGGCGGTCTGCTCAATACCTCTAAGTTTGTATCGAATTATGGCGTACAGGTCGGCATCAATACGGCTTTTTTTGATATGGGCGGGTCGAACAAGGCGATCGGATATTTTAAGAGCAACGGCACGCCCTATTCGAATCACATTCCGAATGACGGATACCCGACCATGGGATTTGATGCGCAGAACCGCTATTTGCAAGGCGGTGATCAGCGTGGCGCGATGTATAACGCGGCTTCTGGATCGCATGTACTCGTGTCAAACGGGCAGGTCGTGAACAACGGCAATGATAGTTTTGTGACTTACACGCATCCACGTACCGGGGTGGGGATCGACCAGTCGGGGCGTTATTTCTTTATGGTCGTCGTGGATGGGCGGTCGAGTTCGAGCAAGGGCATGTCGCTCCCGACATTTGCCGAGCATTTGATCCGCCTTGGGGTCTATCACGGCATCAATATGGACGGCGGCGGCTCTTCGACGATGGTCATTGCAAGCAAAGGGCTTGTCAACAGGCCGGTGGGCGGCACCTATCAGCGGCCGGTCGCGTCTCACCTGGGCTTTTATGCCAACACGGGGTGCGCGCCGAGCGAGGAGGTGTGCAATAACTCGGATGACGACTGCGACGGTGCTGTCGATGACGAGAGCATCTGTGAGGCTGAGGCTGATCCGATGTACCAGTCGATGGTGCATGATGCGCAGGATACCGATATCGACGGCGACGGTAAAGCTGATCTATGCGCGCGTGCGGCTGCAGGCATTTTATGTACATTCTCTAAATCGGGCAATCTGACGGCATCACAGATGGTGCTCGCGCTGAGCAACGATTCTGGATGGGCGGATGTCTCCAATTATGCGACGATCCGCTTTGCCGATATCAACGGGGATGGCTTGGCGGATATCTGTGCGCGTGCGGATGCCGGTGTGATGTGCTGGCCGTCGAATGGCAACGGCTTTGGGGACGCGATCGCGACGATCCCGATGCCGGATGGCGAGGGCTACAATGATGTGAAGTATTATTCCACGATCCGCTTTGCGGATATCAACGGGGACGGCAAGGATGATATGTGCGCTCGTTTCAAAGACGGCTTCAAATGTTATCCTTCGCTGGGGACGGCTTGGGGGGAACCGATACCGCTTGGGGATATGTCGGATGATCAGGGTTGGGGCTCGCCGCAGTATTATTCGACAGTGCATGCGGCGGATGTCAACGGCGACGGGAAGATGGATATCTGTGGGCGAGGCAGTGCCGGCTTTAGGTGTTGGCTGTCGAAAGGGGATAGCTTTGAACCTGATTTTGTTGCGGCCGAATGGAGTAATGCGAATGGCTGGGGTTATCCGCGATTCTATGAAACGATACGCATGCCGGATCTGAACGGCGATCACAAGGCGGATATCTGTGCTCGTGATTCCGGCGGCATCGTGTGCCATCTGTCGCAAGGCACAAGCATGGGGCCGGCCATTCGCGGGCCTGGATGGTCTGATCAGTGGGGCTGGAATGATTACGACAATTATTCGACACTGATGTTTGGCGACCTGAATGGGGACGGCAAAGACGATATGTGCGCGCGTGCGAATGCGAATCTGGCGTGTCATCTGTCGACGGGGGAAGGCTTTGGGGACGGCTTCTCAATCGAGGAGATGAGCGATGCGAATGGGTGGAACAAGCCCAACCAGTTCCGGACGATTCGCATGGGGGATGTGAACGGCGACGGGAAGATGGATGTCTGCGGGCGCGGGGCTGCTGGCATTCGGTGCTGGTTGTTCAACGGTTCTGGATTCGAGCCGCAGGATGGGCCGGGGTATCGGAACGAAGATGGCTGGGGAAATCCTGAATATTACAGCACATTCCGTGTCGGCGGGCCTCAGGTAAAGGCTTGTTCTCGGTTTGATGAAGTCTGCGATGGCGTGGATAACAACTGCGATGGGCAGATTGATGAAAATAATGTGTGCTGCGAGCCTTCGGATGAGATTTGCGATGGGCAGGATAACGACTGTGATGGCGAAATCGACGAAGAAGGTGTCTGCTGTGTGGCTGAAATCTGCGACGGGCAAGACAATGACTGCGATGGCGAAGTGGATGAAGATAATGTGTGTTGTGAGCCTTCGGATGAGATTTGCGATGGGCAGGATAACGACTGTGATGGCGAAGTCGATGAAGATGGCGTCTGCTGTTCGGCAGAGGTCTGCGATGGGGTAGATAACGACTGTGATGGTGAAGTTGATGAAGATGGTGTGTGTGATTCGCCGGTTTCGCCTGATTTGCCAGAATGCTCGCGAGAGATCTGCGACGGCAAGGACAATGATTGTGACGGCCAGGTTGATGAAGAGGATGTTTGCGAGGCACCGGATTATGCTGAGCCGCAGATTACCATTGTTGGCGATGACTCGTGTGGATGCAGCGTGAACCGCAAGCCTTCAGCGCCTGGGGCCTGGGGCATCATGGCCTTGCTTGGAGCGTTGGTATGGTGGCGCCGCAGGCGCGCATGATGTAAAGACGTTCCGGGGGAACGTCTCTGGCGGCGTATTTGCGAAGCAAATAGCCGCCAGAACGAGCCGTATGCGCGACGCGCATAGGCGAGTAGAGACGTGTCGTGACACGTCTCTTAAATGTGTCGTGACACGTCTCTTAAATGTGTCGTGACACGTCTCTTAAATGTGTCGTGACACGTCTCTTAAATGTGTCGTGACACGTCCTCTTGCATGGCATATATCAATTTTCGCGACGGCGACGTGCCAGAAGCCCGATGCCGAGCAAGCCGAGGAACAGGGCGGCTGCCGAGGGAGGACGTGTGCCGCGTGGCGCGGCAGAGCAGTCTGAGTCGCTGTTCGACGAGGCTGGATAAGGCGTGTAGGGCGTGTCTCCTGGCGTGATCGGATCATCAGGCGTGACAGGTGTTGTGGGATCAGGCAGTTCCGGATTGGGATCGACGGCAGCATGGCAGCCTTCAAAGTTGACGCATTCATAATCGTCGCAGTCGATACGGCCATTTCCGTTGTCGTCGATACGGTTGTCGCAGATTTCAGCAGGTGCCGTTGAACACTTGTCAAAACTGAGTTTGCATTCGGCGGTACAGGTGACTTCGCCCGAAACGTATGAGGTGATCCAGGCCTTGCATTCGCGTGGGTTTGCCGCGAAATCATTGCCGTCGCATTGTTCGGATCCGTTCATGATGCCGTCGCCGCATACCGCGCATTCGGGGGCATAAGCGCACA
Source organism: Pseudomonadota bacterium (assembly GCA_017555665.1). Classification (GTDB taxonomy): domain Bacteria; phylum Myxococcota_A; class Bradymonadia; order UBA4248; family UBA4248; genus UBA4248. The sequence goes on from JAFZFY010000214.1 coordinate 7,634, forward strand.
TGGGATCCTGGCAATCCACGAGGCGGTCGCCGTTATCGTCCACATAATTGTCGCAGATCTCGTCTTTAAGTGCTTCTGAGCATCCGCTGAAATCAAGGGTACAGTTCGCATTGCACTGCACTCTGCCGCCCGTGTATTTGTTATCCCAGGCCGCGCAGCTCGTCTTGTTGTCCTGGAATTTGGAGCCGTCGCAAAGCTCGCCGACGTCGAGTGTCAGGTTGCCGCATGCCGGCGCGAGCTGGCATGCGCTGAAATCCAGGCCGCATCCCTGCGTGCATTTGACATCGCCGGATACATATTTGCTGTCCCACTGCGAACATGCCTTTTTGTTGTCCAGAATGGCTGCGCCGTCGCACTGCTCGCTGTTGTTCACAATGCCGTCGCCGCAGTAGGCCGGCTCGGTGCAGCCGGATGTGATGATCGTCTTGCAGTCATCCGAGCAGCTGAGTGTGCCGACAGATCCTTTGCCGACGACTTTTTCGCAGGTGTTGTTCTGCGTCGTGAACTTGTCGCCGTTGGCGCTGTGGTCGCAGACCTCGCCATTTATAGCGTTTACGGAACCGTTGCCGCAGATCGGCACACAGGCGCTCGTATCATACTCGCATTTGCTCGAGCATGTGACCGAGCCTTTGGAATAGCGGTCTGGGAACAGGGTTTTGCACGCATAACGGTTGCTGAGGAACTTCGTGCCGTCGCAGTCTTCGCCGTCTTCGAGCTTGCCATTTCCGCAGACGGGCCCCGCCGCGCACTGGTCGAGATTGACTGTGCAGTTCTTGTTGCATGTGACCGTGCCCACGGTAAAGCTCGAATCCCATGTGCTGCATTCGCGGCTTGATTTGGCATAGACGCTGCCGTCGCAATCTTCGCTGCCATCGAGTTTTCCGTTACCGCAAGCCGACGGCACGGAACAGCCGGAGGTGTCGATTTCCATGCAGTTTGACGCGCACTTGAGCGTACCTGTCGAGCCCGTGCCGACCACTTTGGCGCATGTATTGGCGTTCGTCGGGAATTTGTCGCCATTGGCGCTGTGGTCACAAGCCTCGCCGACTTTTGCATTGACGGCTCCGTTGCCGCAATAGGACACGCAGGCGGATGTGTCGAGCGTGCATTTGTTCGAGCACTTGACTTTGCCTTTTTCATACAGATCCGGATAGAGCGTGTGGCAGGATGTAGAGCTTTGCGCAAACCTTGTGCCGTCGCACTGTTCTTTGCCATTGACCTCGCCATCGCCGCAGCGCGCGCCTGCCACGCATGCGCCGTAATTGATCGTGCAGTCTTTGTTGCAAGTCACGTTGCCCGAAGCATATTTCGAGTCCCATTGCGAGCATGCGGTGCTCGATCTGGAGAACTTGACCGTGTCGCAGAGCTCGCCGGCATCGAGGACGCCGTTGCCGCAGAAATTGGCAGCCTTGCACGCGCTGTAATTGATCGTGCAGTCCTTGTTGCACGACACGTTGCCCGAACCGTACTTGCCCGAATCCCATTGAACGCATGTCGTTTTGTTGCCCGAAAAGGCTTTGCCGTCGCATGATTCGCCTACGTTGACGATGCCATTGCCGCAGTACACGCATGCCGGGTCAGCCGCGTCTGTCTTTCCGTTGCCGTCGTCATCGATGCCGTTGTCGCATATCTCTTTGTACTGCGTGGCGACTTCCGGGGCGATGCCGATGATCCAGTCGTAATAGTCCTGAACTGCCGTCGAGACGCTGATGGCGCGGCAGACCGAGTCTCCGTAGCTCGTCACGCCAGCCACATATCGTTTGCCGCCGACCGTAAAGAAGGACGGGCCGCCGGAGTCGCCGTTGCACTGCCCGCCGGTCTCGATCGGCACGAAGAACGAGCCGTACTGGATCGTCATGCTGATGTCCTTGTCCATCGTCCCCATCGCGCTGCAATAGAGCGGGTTTGGGTGGCATCCGGTGACGTGGATATCGCCGATGAAGCAGCCGTTCTTGGGGTCTGATGGATTGGCAGGACCGCAGTATTTCGTGGCCGGGCGCGTGATCTTCCGCTTGGTGCCTGTCCCGCCGTTTTCATCAAAGCCAAACCCCTTGTGATCCATGGCGGCAGGCAGTTTTGACGAGTCGATGCTCAGCCATTTGGGGAGCGGCAGCACGGGTTCGGCGATCTTGGCTGGGATCGCTGTTTTCAGGCGGATCAGCGCGATATCGTTGCCCGATGTCGTGCCCTGATAGCTGGAATGGTAATAGAACTTGTCCACGCCTGCGGCTTCGATCGGGATCAGCGAGTCCTGAGAATTGCCGATGCCGATCCATGTCTTTGCATTGTCCGATTTGAGGGCCATCTTGCCTGTCGAGGTGTCGGCAACGCAGTGCGCCGCCGTCAGCACCCATTGCGGATGGATCAGCGTGCCCGTGCAGAACGTTTCGCCCGCGACCGGGGTGAGATCTTCGATCGGCGTCGTCTTCTGGCCTGCGGCATCGCAGTCGTCGCCTGCGGAGTTGCACGCATTTGCACAGTAATAGCTTTTGTCGAACAGCGTCACGGTCAGGTTCGAGCCGTGTATGTTGCGGCAGTCGTTCACGAATGTCACCGGACCGTCCGATGTCTGGATGCATACCTTGCTTTGCACGCCGGCTTTGTCGCATGCTGCCGTGCAGAACGCGCCCTGGTCATTCTGGATGCACGAGTCATAGCCGCGTTCCTTGCACGAATTGACATACTGCGCGTCGCAGATCAAATGTGAGGCATACCCTTGGGCATCGCAGCCCATCTTGGCGCTGTCGCACGCGTGCGTGCAATACTCCGTGTCCACGTTGACATCGGGTAGATAGACGAGCGCGTTGTCCGCGATACGCGTGCATACGAGCAGGTTCGTCGCCGAGTGGCCGCCGTCTTCTTCGCATTCCTTGTGGGCGGAGCCGCTGTACGAGCATGTGTCGACGCAGTACTGCGTGCCCGAAATATCGACGCAAGTGCCATAATAGCCGCGTTCCGAGCGGCAGTTGGAGATCGCGACTTCATCGCAGAGCGTGATCTTGGTATAATCGATCGATTCCTGGGTGAATAGGGCGACGACTGCCGGGTCATTCGTCTCGGCAGAGCCGTTCAGGATCGCATGGCTAGACATCGAAAAATCGGAAAGTGGCGCTGCGCCTATATCTGCGCCATCTTGGTCGGAATCCTGACAGCTCGTGAGCAATACGCTTAAAACGGCAAACAACAAGAATTTTCGTCTCATATCTTACCTTGATGCAATGGGTTAGACATAAAAAAATACATCGCGTTGCGATTGTATAATTAATGTGTGCATTTTCCAAGACATTCGGTGTTTTGGGACCGGCCTATCGCCTGCGGCGATACGTCCGGCGGTGTCGGCGGCTATCGCGTTCGCGATACGCCACCGAGGTCATGCCGGGCATGGCAATGCGCCAAGAGCGAGCGCGAAAAATGTGCGGTTGCCCGATTTAAGGCTTTAGCAGATGCTTTCAATTGAGTATAAGTATATGGGGATTTCTCTAGGAGGTCTGTATGAAAGTCTTTGTGTTAGAAGAATATAATGATTTGAGATTTTTATTATGCTTGGGGCTACTTATCATCATTACGTTGCATCGAACTCGATGCGCAGACTTGGATTATGCTCAACAGAGAGAATGATGCGGTTATATTCATTTATTATGTCTTTTAATGTGGTGTTGCGCTTGGTTTCATCAAATAAACTATGCTCATATACATTAGATGATATAAATTGCTGAACATCCCATACATCAACTCGACCTAATATTCCTATGTCTTCAGCGAGATTGATAGCTGTTTGCAAACGTTCAAAAATAGTGACTATTACAGGGTGGCATCCGCACGTAATGTTTTGTTTGCACTTGTCTAGTAGAGCGTTGCTTGGCATTGTTGTACAATGGATAACAGTATGATTAATAACGAAATCACCATTGCGATCAGTTGGTGTGTCTGCAACAGATGCTCCATGAATGCAAAAAGAATTAGGCATGATGGTTGATAGTTTTGCGGCAACCAAGTGTTGGAGTATTATGCCCAAATAATGTGTGCCTGGATTATCGTGTTGGCGTTTTTTTGCTTGGGTGAATAAATCATCAAGATTAGCTCCAATTGTTCTAGATATGTCTGCGCTAAGTATAAAAGGTTTGTTCTGAAAATAATCTTTTATTTGTTCTGCCCAATAATTCTCAATTTCAACTAAATCTATAGGTGCGTCTCGAGTCCATTGATTTAGGAAATCTACATATCTAATCATTAATCCCATGCTTCCTCTGCTTGTTCTTCCTCCTTCTGCAGAAAGAATTTGGGTGATTCCATGTTCTTTTAATATTTTCTTTAGTGAACTTCCCCCCAATCCAGCAACTTGTCCCTTGCTTTCTGTTTGAAAATCGGAGGCATATAAAGGAAATGATTTTCCACGAATTAGACGGGTAAATTGTATTACTAATGAAAGTGGTCCTTTGGTATATATGTTATTGTCCTCTTGAAATTGATGTAATCTGGCTTTGTAATCGAGCATGGTCTTCCTTATTTGGTGTATATGGTTTCTGCGAGTATTTTTAAAATGTTTGTACCAAGAAAATGCACGACTGGAGCGACCACGGCATCTCCCATGGCTTTGTATCCATCATTGTCTGATCCTGGTAGAAGAAAAGATTCTGGGGCACCCATTAATCTAGCTGCTTCACGAGTGGTTAGTAATCTTGCATGAATTTCATTTCCCTTTTTGACGATTACAAACTGTTTACTGCTTCCACCTTCTGGTGTTCTTAGAC
>JAFZFY010000215.1 GCA_017555665.1 Pseudomonadota bacterium
CTCCTTCAAGGCAAACCCATCAGATTTTCGCAATGAAGCAAGGCTACGTCAATTGAAATGATCCACATTACCTTAGAAAAAAGTGGCGTTTTGTCCCAAAACGCCACTTATTTCACAGTCTCCGTGACACGTCTCTTGCGCGGCGTATCGCAGATAGCCGCGCCATATAAAGACGTTCTGCGGAACGCCTCTAAAGCTCCTGGCAGTTGCAGAGGCCATCGGTGCATACGGCAAGCGTGCCGGGTTTGAATTTCTCGCAGATTTTGGTGCATCTGGCTGCGGCATCCTCACCGGTGCAGGCGAGTGTTTCGCGGCTGAGGCACTGGCATTTGTCGTTCTGGCACACGGACATGACGGCGCCGATGGCTTGGCAGGATAGTTCGCAATCCGAGTCGGCCTGGCAGTCGTTTGACTGACATTCGCATTTGTTGTTCTGGCATATCGGTGTCGAATTGGGCTTGTAGAGCTCGCAAACCGCGGTACATGCGCTTGAGATGCCGGTGCCTTCGCAGGCAAGTTCGATATCAGAGGCGCAGGCGCAGATGCCGTCATGACATGCGGTCATCGGGGCATCCGGGCATTTGGCGGCACAATCGGAGGCGGCGTTGCATTCACGCGCCTGACATTCGCAGTATCCCTCAAGGCAGACGCCCTTTGTGCCGGGCTGGAAGGAATTGCAGATGGCTGTGCAGTTGTCTGTTTCGGCATTTCCGGAACAGGCGAGAGCTTCTTTGGAGACGCATCTGCAGGCGTTGTTTTGGCAGTCGAACATGATCGTGTTGAGATCGTAGGCACGGCAGAAGAGCTCGCAGTCCGCTTTTGCTTTGCACAGGCTGTTGTCGTCACAGGCGGTCAGAGATACGAGAAGGAGTAGGCAGAGGGAGAGTTTTTTCATAGGGTCTTGGAATGGCTCGAATGATATGCCCATTCGGGGATTCATTTGTAAAGTCCGGCTTCGATCTCGCTCCAGTCAGTGCGCGGCGATTCGAGGAGCCGTGCCGCAATATTCTGGATGTGTTCGGTGAGCTGGTGACAGTGGTCGCGAATCAGTTCGTTGAGGAGGTTGTTTTGATGATCCAGCTCGTCTTTGAAGGCTTTTCTGAAGGCGTCTGCGCGTCTGTGTATATCGTTTTCGGCCATGTTTCGGAGCACTTCACGGCGTGGGCGTTCGGCGCGTCCGGAGAGCAGGATGGGGACTGGCGTGAAGAACATGGCGACGTTGTCTGTCGTGTCAAACGCGCCGGTTCGGGCGGGGCTTTTGAGGAGGAGGCAGATGCGCCTGAGATGGAACTCAAAGCGCGGGATGTCAGGGGATTGCGGCATGAGTTCATGCCAGAGCGCGTGCATGAGCGTGTCTAGGCTGTCGATCACGAGATGATAGGTGTTTTTGCCGAATTCCAGAAATGCGTCGCGGATAAAGTCTTCGAGGTATTTTTCGACATCTTCGAGGAAGACCTTGTTGATTTCGCGCGGAATCGCTTTGAGGAAAGCCTGTTCGAACCGGTCTGTATCGTCGGATACGAGCTGTTTGAGGTGTGCCGTGTGCTGGGTGATCCGATGCAGGATGTCGGCGATGATGAGGGGCGTCATCTGCCTGTCGGTGGCGGGACTGGCTTTTTTGAGGCTTTTGAGCGCGGGGGGATCGAGCTGTTCGATGGCGCGATAAAGCGGATAAAAGCCTTCGAGTGATGCCTGAAGCTGGCCTCCGAGCTTGTTGATATATCTGGCTTCATAGGACTGTTTTCCAGCCGTGATGTCGCTTGCGATGCGCGCCTTGAGGGCGTTCCAGTCGCCCGAGCGTTTCTTTGAGGAGATCATGTAGAACGGTTCGTTCGCGATCGTAAGCGCAAGGCATGATTCCGTATAGTGGCAGACTTCGAGGTGTTCGTCGTCGTCCAGACGGTCGCATTTGTTGATCACGATCGCGCGCGATTGTGCGGGGAGCGCGTCTGTGATCTGGGAGAGGATATCCTGTTCCGTATGTGTCATGGGCTGGTTGGCATCGAGCAGGAACAGCAGGAGGTCGGCTTTTCGCACATACCGGTTGAGAAAGCTTTCCCGAACAAAGGATGCCTCATTAAGTCCCGGTGTGTCGATGAACACGCATTCTCTGTCAAATGCTTGAGATTCGAGGTAAATGTCGAGTCTGTCAGCCGATTTTTTGATGAGGATATCCGGGAGTTTGGATCGTGAATCTCGCCGCCAGTCTGACCATTCCCATGTGGCGATCTTCTCAGAGCCGGCCGATGATGTCACGAGGCGGTGTTCCGCGCCGAAATGCAGGAACGTGTCGATCTGGGTTGTCGGGGTGACGCCGTATGGGAGGATATCTTCACCGATGAGCGCGTTGATCAGTGAGGATTTTCCGTGGTTGAATTCCCCCAGGAATATCACGTGTATCGCCCTGTTCTGGAGCGTTTGCTCAAAGTCTTGCTGCCATTGGGCGGCAAATCGGGAGAGCCCCATTTGATGCGCGATCGAGAGGAGCTCGTTGATATGATCGGGTATCAGGATGTCAGCTGACATGTTGGATGCATCCGTTATCGACGCTGAACATTCTCGCGACGCTGTCGATATGGACGTGTTCGCGGGATGTTGTGGTTAAAAAAGTCTGGGCGGTGAGGTTGTTGAGATATTCGAAGAGACGTTTGTGGCGGACGGGGTCGAGTTCGCTTGAGATGTCATCGAGCAGGAATATCGGTTCGATATCCGCTTCAGTTTTGAGGCATGCGATTTCGGCCATTTTGATCGCGAGGCTCATGGCGCGTTGTTGTCCTTGGCTGGCATAGAGCTTTGCGGGTCGTCCGTTGAGCGCGATAGACCAGTCATCACGGTGCGGGCCTTCGACCATCTGCTGTCTGGCGAGTTCGCGTTGACGGGCATTTGCCATGGCATGTCTGTATGCGTCAATGATCTGTTCCAATGGGGGTTCGCAGCCGTTGCCGAGGACGATCTCGTCGTGCATGTTGGCATTTTTATAGACAGGCAAACATGCCATGTCTTGGTCGAATATGGCGGCGAATACCTGCCGTATGTGTGGGGCGATCAGCTTGAGGTATTGATATCGCGCTTCGATCAGCCGGCATCCGATAGGGATGAGCTGTTCATCGTAGATGTCGAGCAGCGATGCATCAGGCGTATCAGCCCTGAGCGCGGCGGATTTTTGTTTTTGCAATTTCTGGTACTGTTCGAGATCGATGAGATATGCCGGTCTGAGATTGAAGACCATGCGGTCTAGCGATGTGCGCCTTTGCATCGGCGGCGCCTGCAGGAAGGCGACATCCATCGGAACGAACAGGATTGCCCGGAGTATTCCGAGATAATCGCGTGCACGCGTGCATGGGGAGCCGTCGATATAGGGTCTGCGGAGTTTCGTGTCGAGCTCAAGGCCGAGGCGTATCGTGGACGCGCCGTTATGTACGACAGCGGATAGTTGTGCTTTTGGGGTGTCGAATGCGATGAGGTCGCTGAGCTTGTCGGCGCGAAAGCCTTTGAGGAAAGCTAACGTGTAGATGGCTTCGAGGAGATTGCTCTTTCCCTGTGCGTTTGCGCCGTAGAACACGTTGAACCCGCTTGAGAACTCAAGGCTTGCGAGGGCGAGGTTTCGGAAATGCAGGATGTCGAGTGAAGAGATGTGCATGTCAGGGGGTGACCTCAACGCCTTGATTAATGGTGACGCCGTCGACATCAATGGGGGCAGGGAGCGGCCTGTGGAGGACTGGGGGCTGTGCGTTTTTTTCGATATGGGGGGGATAGGTTTCGTGCACTTCGATGCCGAATCCGCCGTCCTGAAGCGAGACCGTGACTTTGGCAGCGGGGGCTGTGCCGCGCAGTCTGAATGTTTTGGCGATCCGCTGGCCTTTGATCGGCGTTGCCAGCCGTATATCAGGGATCCCTTCGACGAGTTCCGTGTCATCCAGGAGATCGAGGTGCATGACGGGCTGCCCTGAGAGCGCGTCGTTGTAGCTTACGGTAGCGGTGAGGAGCGTGTCGGTATCGTCTGTCGTGGCCGAAAGCTCAAGCGTGTAAGGCATGACGAAGGCGCGAGCCGCGAGGGCTTCTTGGGTCTGGGAATCGGCGGGCACGGCTTCGTGGGCGTTTGATTCGGGCGCTTCATTTTTGCTGGTGCAGCAGCCGGTCGCGAGTAGGGTAGCCAGTAAGGCTGTGAGGAGAGTTCTGTTCATGAGTGATGCCTAGATCGATCCTGTGTTAAGTCTGCGAGTCAGCCCATCTGATGCGGGCGCGCGTCGCGTCCGTGAGGCGCGCTCTGATTTCATTTTCGAGATCAGCTTGGAAACTGATCCGAAAATCGACACCATCTGGCGTATACGTTTCGGCTTCTTTTACCAGTTTTTTCTGTGTGATGATGCCATAAACGGCATAAGTGTCTGAAAAATCGACGGAGAATGCGAGCGAGATCTGCGGGACGCGCGTGATTTTTTCGGCAGTTCTGAGGCACTCGGCGACGGTGTTTCCGTAGGCGCGCACGAGGCCGCCGACACCGAGTTTGATGCCGCCGAAATAGCGGACGACATGTGCCAGAACGTTGTCGAATTCCTGCCCGTCGATGGCAGCCAGTATGGGCCTTCCGGCGCTTCCGCCGGGTTCGCCGTCGTCATTGAAGCGGTATGTGTCGCCGATGCGGTAAGCCCAGCAGTTGTGCGTCGCATCCGGACAGTTGAGGCGCCGTATGGCATCCATGGCTGCTTCTGGCGTATTCACGGGGACGCAAGTGGCGATAAAGCGCGATTTTTTGATATCGACAGCGAGCTGCGGTTCTCCAACGAGTTCGTACATGTGCGCCTCAGCTGTTGAGCGTGAATTTCCAGCACCTGTGTATGCGATGTGCCTTGAAATCTTCGGGGATAGATCGATCCGTGACATCGAGGACGGAGACGGCACGCGAGCCGATCGTTGCCGGGACACGCTCGCGGTCAAAGGAGATCTTGCGGCTGTTTGTCGAGAAATAGAGGATGCCGTCCGGCGTGAGGAGGGACAGGCAGTTCCGGACGAGATCGGGCCACTGCTTGTTCGTGTCGAGCACGGCTTCGGTTTTCTTGGAGTTTGAGAATGTCGGCGGATCCAGGAGGATGATATCGAATCCCTGTGCGTTGTTGTGCGCGCGTTTGCGCGACTCGATCTGCAGGAACTCGACGACATCGAAGCGTGTGCGCGGATAACGTTTGGTATCGGTGAAGCCGTTGAGCTCGAGGTTTTGTCCGGCCCAGTCGAGATAGGTGTTGGAGAGATCGACGGTCTGCACGAACGCCGCGCCGCCTTTGGCCGCAGCGCAGGTCAGGGTGCCGGTGTAGCCGAAGAGGTTGAGGACGCGTTTGCCGCTGGAGATCAAGGTCAGGTGTTGCCTGAGCGGTCGGTGATCCATGAACAGCCCGGTATCGAGATAATCGCTGAGATTGACACCGAATTCGAGCGTGTTCTCACGGACGACGCCGGAGATGGCGTCAGGCGCGTGCGTCTTGACGTATTGATTCGCGCCTTTCTGGCGTTTTCGCGTTCTGAGGATGACGTGATCCCTAGGGATATCGAGTGTCTGGGCGGCGCGTGCCGCCATTTCTTCGAGCCATGCATCCTCTTCTGCGGGGTCTTTTTCGTAGGGGCGTTCGAAGCGTGCCATATAGGCGTATGTGTCGACGACAGCGCCTTCATGGCCGATCATGCCGTAGAGATCGACGCAGAGCGGTATTTCGGGGATGTCGCGGTCATAAACTCTGTAAGCCGTGATATTTTGTCGTGCCGCCCATTTTTTGAGGTAGAGCGCGCGTTTTTTGAGTCGATTGGCGAACATTGTCGCCTGCGATTGAAGTTTGTCCATGAGCGTCCAGATCAGAGAGAATCGATTCTGCGGTCATTCGACCGGCGTGTGCAGAGTATCACATCGCCGGGGTAAAGATAAGGGGCTGAGTGTGTATTTGCGGTGACTGTGATGCAGTTCAGCCCGGCTGAATGGCGTATTATGCGCGGCGCGTATGGCACGCGAACGAAAAAAAACTGGCATAATGCTTTTTTTATGCGCATTAGAGGCATTGCTGTTGTATCAAAATGCGTTGTCGGCATGGATATGCCGTCAAAATTTTGATATGCGTTGCAATGGTCATCAGGCATGTGGGGGGCCGGTGGTGCATTTGAGCCGAAAAAACGTCCTGGGCGATACTTTTTTTAACGGGATGTGGACAAACAGGTCGGACTTGCATTAAAACGGCGGTAGGTTTCCTTTTGCGCGAACTTTGAGAACGCGAACTATGAGAAGGAGAGAAGTCCTTGGTAAAGTTAGTTTACAGCGATCAGAGTGGTTGGGAGAAATCGGTAGAGGTCAACGAGCTAAATCCGACAGTCATGATTGGACGCAATCCGGATTGTGCGGTACAGACGGCGAATGCCTCGGTTTCTCGTGTTCATGCAATGGTGACTTGGAATAATGGCAAGATTTTTGTCCAGGATCCACCGAATGGCCGTCCGACGAATGGGACGAAGGTAGACGGCATGCGGCTTCAGCCGGGCCAGAAGCTGGAGCTTCTGGCGGGAAGCGAGCTTGTGTGCGGGAACTTTGCGATCCGAGTGGAAAGCGAGGGTCCAGGGGAGCGTGTGTCGCACATGGGAGAGCAGGCGGTGCCCGCCCAGCAGGCGAACGGGATGTACCAGCAGCAGGGGTACAACGGATATCAGCCTCAGGGACGTGGCGCGGCGGGGTGGATGCAGCAGGGACAGATGCCGCCGCAGCAGGGACAGATGCAGCAGCCTCCGATGGCGCAGCAGCCTCCGATGGCGCAACCCCAGATGCAGCAGCCTCCGATGGCGCAGCAGCCTCCGATGGCGCAGCCGCAGGGCGCAGTCGCGCAGCCAGCCGATGTGTCGCGCAAATCGCGCAGCAACAACCCCCGTGGCGGTTATGTCCAGGCACGCGATCGAGGCGCGATGTCTGCCGGTGTCGTGCCTCATGGCGACGACTCGCTAAGGCTTCAGGAAGAGATATCTCGCCTTCAGGAAGAGAATTCGCGTCTTCAGGCTGACAATCAGATCGCGCGTCAGGAGATCGAGCAGCTGCGAGCGAATGGCGGCGGCGGTGATGTCAAGGCGCTGCAGGACAAGCTTGAGGAGCGCGATCAGATCCTGACGGATTATGAGCGCCGCATCGAGTATCACGAGACGGTCGTGACCGGCCTGAAGGACATGATCGACAAGCTCAAGGAGCAGATCGATCACCAGAAGGAACAATATCAGGAGTGCCGTCGTGACCTTGTCACGTCGCAGGAAGAAGCGGAATCGCTCCGGATGGAGCTTACGACGCTGAAAGAGACGCTCGACTCGAAGGGTATGGCGACATCGAATGCGGAGACGACGATCGCTGATCTGAAGGTGCAGCTTCAGCAGAAGAACCGCCTGCTGTCGGATCTTCAGAGGGATCTGGATATCGCGCAGTACTCGTGCAAGGAAGAGCGCGAGAATGTCGAGCATTTGAAAGAGAATGTGGACAAGCTGAATGCAGAGCTTGAGGAGAGTCAGCGCCGCAATCGCGATATGAAGAAAGTGGTTGAGCAGCACGAGGTGATGTTCAATGAGCTCAAGGGCAACCTGAACGACCGGGCGCGTGAGATCCGTCAGCTTCAGGATTCGCTTCGCCAGCAGGGCGGCGGTGACAGCGCGGCATTGATGCAGGAGCTGTCGCAGGTTCGCGACAGCCTGACGAAGCGCAACAGCGAGGCAGAGCTGCTCCAGAAGCAGCTTGAGGAAGCGCTGAAGGCGACAGCGGGCGCGGAGGCGGCCAATGTGACGCTGAAGGTTCGTGTGAACGAGCTCGAAAAAGGCGCGGGCGGCGATGCCGCGCTCAAGGATCGCGTGAGTGCGCTCGAAAAAGAGAATGCAGACCTCAAGGACAAGCTGGCGTCTGGCAGCGGTGGTGGCAGCGTGGATGGCGATCTGATGGAGCGCATCCGCGGTCTGTATAGCGACATGAATGATGTCGTGAGCCAGTGGCGTGAGGATCTCGGGATGCTCGATGCGAGCATATCAGATCTCCAGCGCGTGTTCGTGGCATACGTGAAGATCGATATCTCGAAGCTTCAGGAGAAGGATCGCAAGCGTTTTGAAAAAATTTCTGACCTTGATCCCAGGCTGATTTTCGAGGATATCGCGAATGCGCTTGATTCGAGCCAGAATTCACTCGGGTCGATCAAGGAGAAGCTGAAAGATTTAAGGAGCGTGCTTCAGGCGTGATGCTTGAAGGATCGATTGGTTATGGGCGGTGCCGCATGTGCGGTCGATGACTGCGCGATCGCGGCGGCCGCCTGATTTATAATTATTAGACGGGAGCAGACGATGGAAGGAATTCGGGCGAATGTTTCTTCAGAAGAAGAGATCGAGTATTTGATTCGAGCGAGATACCCGCTTATGTATGTCACGAGTACGGAAGAGGAGCGCGTGGAGAAGAATTTGCGCATCATCTGCGAACGCCGCAACCGTCGTTTTGTGACATGGTCCTGCACGGAAGGTTTTCAGGGCGGCGACGGTGACACGTTTAACGACATTCGCGATCCGCAGCGCGCGATGGAGCATATTTTCCGCTATGAGAATGACGCTCTGTTCTGCCTGAGGGATTTCCATCCGTATCTTTCGGATCCGCAGGTCACGCGCCGCCTTCGCGACCTGAGCCGCGAATTCAAGACGAGCCGTTATAAGAAACACGTGCTCCTTCTGAGCCCGACGTTCAAGATCCCTGTCGAGCTTGAGAAAGAGATGAGCGTGATCGATTACGATCTGCCGAATCGTACCGTTATCAATGAACTGGTGCTCCAGGTCCTCAAGAGCGTTCCCGATGAGCTTTGCCAGCAGGTCCGCAACGATCCTCTCTTCCGTGAGAAAGTCGTTGAAGCGGCGCTCGGCTTGACAGCCGTTGAAGCCTCGAACGTGTTCTCGAAGTCATTGATCATCAAGAAAGACTTCGATATTGAGACGATCGTCGATGAAAAGAAGAACCTGATCCGCAAGAACGGTCTGTTGGAATTCTATCAGTCAGACCTCAAGCTTCGTGACATCGGCGGCCTTGAGATCCTCAAGAGCTGGCTTAAGACCCGTAACCTCGCGTTCAGCTCGAAGGCTCGTGAGTTCGGTCTGCCTCTGCCGAAAGGTATTCTGCTTCTCGGTCTGCCTGGTTGCGGTAAATCGCTGACCGCAAAATCCGTCGGCGCGCTCTGGAAGATGCCGCTGCTCCGCTTGGATGTCGGTAAGGTGTTCTCGTCGCTCGTCGGTTCATCGGAAGAGAACATGCGTAAAGCGATCGCCACGGCAGAAGCTGTTGCGCCTTGCATTCTCTGGATGGATGAGTTGGAAAAAGGCTTCTCGGGCACGAAATCATCCGGTCAGACGGATGGTGGTACGGGCGCACGTGTTTTCGGTTCGTTCATTACATGGCTCCAGGAAAAGACGAGCCCGGTATTCGTTATCGCGACGGCAAACGATGTCTCGATGCTTCCGCCGGAACTTCTCCGTAAAGGTCGTTTCGATGAGATCTTCTTCGTCGATCTTCCGAGCCCCGCAGAGCGCAAGACGATTATCGAGATCCACATCATCAAGAAGAACCGTAAGGTTGCCGACTTCGATATTCCCCGTATCGTGGCTGCAACGCAGGGCTTCTCCGGATCCGAAATCGAGCAGGCGATTGTTTCCGCATTGTTCGATGCTTACGAGGCCAAGAAAGATATCGATACCGAAAGCGTCATCCGTTCGTGCAACGAGATCATCCCGCTGTCCTATCAGATGAAAGAACGTATCGACTACATGCGCGACTGGGCGAAGAGCCGTGCTCGCCGTGCTTCTCTCGACGAAGAGGGCGCGCATGAAGAAGACAAGCAGATCCGTCACCTTGAGATGTAGTTCAAAGGGAGTTAATTTATGAGTCACTTTTCAACCGTTGAATCCCAGATGAAAGACCTCGAGTGCATTCTTGAGGCAATCAAAGACCTTGGCTTGGAATGTGTGCATTCCGAAGAAGGCGTGAATGTTCGCGGCTACAATCAGCAGCTCGAAAAAGCCGATATCTCGATCAAGGTGAGCGGCAAATACGATGTCGGCATCCGCCTGACAGAGAACGGCTGCGAGCTTTTGGCCGACTGGTGGGGCGTGGAAGCGACGCGCGGCGTGAACGAACAGCAGTTCACGAACCAGCTTCAGCAGCGCTATGCCTATCACAAAGTCGTGAAAGAGCTTAAAGCGAAACACTACACGCTCGATATGAACGAAGACAAGGTCACGAACGTGATCAAGTTGACAGCCACCAAATGGGGCTAATGCACATCGTCTGGGCCTTCTAGAAAAACATTATTGAGGAAAATCAAATGGCAACAAAACAGGAAATCGAATTTACCATCAATCCCGACGGCTCTGTGGAGATTCATCCTGTGGGCTTCAAAGGCAAGAAGTGCACGGAAGTGACCAAGGAGATCGAGGAAGCGCTCGGTATCGTCAAGAACGTCACCTACTCGAGTGAATACTATCAGCAGGAAGAAGAAGTTCACACGACGGTCAAGGTCGGCAGCGACAAGTAATGCGATTACACAAAACTTTCAGGCGCATGTCGCCTGAAAGTTTTGTTTTATTTTGGGTATAGTTATGGCGGAAGAAACTGCGGAAAAGCTTGATCTGTCGATACTTGATTTGTCTATTGTTCAGGCAGATCTCGGGCCGGAAAAGTTTGTGCCGCGTCGGAGGCCGTTATATGGGTTTTGGCGTGCTTCTTATGCAGAAGCCGATATGGCTGTGAGCGTGCGCCGGACGGTCGATATCCATATCGATAAGCCGATTTCGCGCGATCAGAGTGTCTTTTCTGAAAAGATATTTGATCTGCATAAGATGGAACTCGATTCATCTGCAGAACCAGATGTGATTGAGCGTCCGAATGAGGTCGATGATCAGATCGTGGAATGCACGCCCCAGTTTATTTTGAGAAACATTCCCAAAATTGAAAGATATTATGATTTGGATCGCGTGCCGCCTTTTGAAGTGACCGATATGCCCAAGATGGAGGCAGACGATCTCCTTGCAGAGGCTAAAGAAGCGCATCTCGGCGATATCGAGTTCATTGAAGTCGAAAGCGTCAACTTTATGAATGACTTTCGTTCGTTCCTCGAAGAAATCTTTTATCTGTGCCCGTGGGATCAGATCACGCGGCAGGAACCGGATGAAGATAACCCGTGGCATATCAAGAATTCGACAACAAAACTTGCGCAGGATCTGCTGTCGCGTAAGAATACGCTCTTTATCTTTAGTGCCAAGGGCATGACGCAGATGGGCATGAAGGCTTATAAGCCGCGTGAAGAGAAGAACGAGCCGACAGAGGCGCGGCCGAGTTTTGTGAGAAGCTACGGACCGGGTTAGTGGTTCTGAGGTCATGAATTTTGACGGTCTTGTACTTGCGGTCGCATCGTTTATCGTTATCGGTCTTTTTCACCCAATTGTGATCAAGGCTGAATATCATTTCGGCACGAGATGCTGGCCGCTGTTCGCGTTTGGCGGCGTGGGATCTATTATTTTGGCACTGTTCGCGTCATCGACGTTTATATCCTCCTTTATGGGCGTGCTCGGGTGTACTTTTTTCTGGAGCATCCTGGAATTATTTGAGCAGAAAAAACGTGTAGAAAAAGGCTGGTTTCCTAAGAATCCGAATCGGAAGTATTAAATTCTGGGTGCTGGGTGTAGATTTCTTTTAACATATTTTGAGGATATTGATGTTCCGGGAGGATATGGATCAAAGCGCGATAAATTGTGACGGCTTCGCTGATTTTATTGCATTTATGATATAGGATATCGGCGTATTCTCGGAGCGCGTTGCTCGCAGTGGAGATATTGGCATCGTTCAGGTGTTGTTCCAGATGCTCGTGTATCTCGACGGGCGGGATTTTCATTAAACATGCGATTTCTGTTTTGAGGATATCGAGCAGTTCAGTCCATTCGTCACGTTCACGGCAGATATGTTTATAAATTTCAATGACCGCAAGTTTGTCAGAGAATTCATTGCTGTCGATGAATCTGTTGATTTTGTTTTTGGCGGTTTCGATATCCCCTGTTTCGATATAAAGTTTGATCAGGCGAATCAGATGCTGTGCCATCTGTTTTGAGCCGGGCACGCGATATTTTGTGATTTCGTTGAGGATACGGATGGCGTTGTCGTAATCTTTGATATCGATATAGATTTGTGCCAGGAGTTGTAATGCAGCTTCGTTATCAGGTGTTTTCTTGATGATCTGGTCAAGCGTTTCGATGGCGAGTTCGGTTTCGCCGAGATGCTCATACCTGAGCTGGGCCAGTCTGATCTCGTATCGTCTGCGTTCATCGGACATCGTGAGGATGCGGCATTTCTTCTGGTAAATATCCGACAGGTCGCGATAACACTTGAGGGAGAGATAGACGGCTTCGAGCGCGTTCAGCGTCTGTTCGCCATTGGCGACTTCCGGGCTGAGTTTTGAGGCGCGTTCGAGGAATTGCCGTGCTGTCTGAGGGGCGTGTTGGTCATAGAGGTAGATACAGCCGATTTCCTGAAGCACGCGCGGCGGAATCTCGGACTCTGGGATATCTTGTATGGATTGGAGCAGATGATTGAGGAGCGATTCGGTATCGCCGCGCATGCGGTCGTGCATGATCTGCACCTGAAGCGGGGAATGCTCGTCGCTATCTGCACAGGCAGATGTGGTTTCGGTTTCGTCTTCCGGGAAAGCAGTGGTGACGATGGCTGCCGAAGTGGATGAGATGAGTTCTGCCGAGATCGAGACTTCGGATGATGGCATCTGTGTGTAATATTGCGATTCGGAATCGTCTGAAATGATCGGGATATCGGCGATAGAGACAGATCTTGAGCTGAGCAGGATCGAAGTGAGCGAGGATACCGGTTCGAGCTTGGACTTAGATGGGGACGCAAAACCGGGCACGATATCGTTGGGTACGAAGTCGAATTTATCTGGATTGATGGGGCTGCACAGCTGCGCCTCGTGATAGAGCGCCTGCGCGCGCTGGGTATTGCCGAGTTTGTCGTTTGTTTCGCTGGCTTCGAGGAGCAGGTTTTTCTTGGCCTGAAGATCTTTTGTCGTGCGCGCGAGTTTTTCGAGGATGATTGCGAGTTCAAAGAATTGACCGCATTTTCTTAGATATTGGCGAAGCTCAAGCAAGATCTGCGGATGGTTGGGCGACCGTGTGTTTGTTTTTCTGAGGATATCGAGGATCTTTTCTGAGGGCGTATTGAGCGATTCCAGGTGTTTGACGAGCTCAAGCGTTTGTTCGGCGGCCTCGGCTGGCGGGAGCACGTCGATGAGCGTTGTCATGAACCGGACCTGTTCCTTGGGCAGGTTTCTTCGCTGGCATCTCTCGATCTGAGTGATCAGCACACGTGGATCGAATTCCGAGATATTTGTTGCGGCATCGAGATGTTTTTGCGCTTCCTCAGGCTGGTCGAATTCGCATTCATAGAGATTGTGTAGCATCAGATGGAGCGTGATCGCATCGTCAGGGGAGAGGTTGTTCTGGTTCGCGTGCAAGAAATCGAGACACGCTTTTGCCATTTCTGGGAAAGCCTGTTTGGGCGATAAAAAATTCAGGCGTTTGGTGAGGATGTGCATGTCATTGGGCACCAGCTTGAGATGAAGTTCGAGCACCCGGTTATAGCCTGGGTAATCGGGGACTTTTTCAATGACATTTTCGATGGACTGCGCAGCCTTTATGGCATTCTGTCTGGAGATCGCGAGCGCCTGTGCGTTGATCGCGGAAGGCGAGAGTTCCGCGAGTGTTTTGGCTTGTTCCCAGATGGAGACGAGCAGCTCGAAGCAGGCGAGATAGGCATCGATGGCTTCTTCAAAGTTGTCAGAGTTTTCGAGGCTTTGGGCCAGGATGCTGAGGATTTCGAGATTCTGCGGTTCGATATCGAGGATTTTTCGGCAGATATTGATGATCGATTGCAGCGGTTCGTTATGATCGAGCAGGATGCGCGCGAGACATTCGCCAAACTTGACGATCTGTGCAGGGCTGTCGGTCTGGTTTATCCATAAACGCAGATATTGAATGGCGGTATTGTGGTATTGTGCCTGGCTGTAAGCGTTTGCGAAGTCGATTTTTTCTTCGGGTGTGGCGATCGTCTGTATGAGCGGCTTGATCGTTTCGAGTTTTTTGACAGCCGAGTCGAAGCGCTGAAAGCTCTGGGTAAGAATATTGGCGGCCTCGATTTGGAGGCGTATGCGCATGTGCGGCGCGTGGCTGCATTCGTGCGCGCGTTGCTGTATGAGGGCGAGCAGCATCTCGTCGTCGTCTTGACGGAGGTAGATGTCTTTGAGAATATCGAATGCCACGGGATAAAACCCCGTTTGATCGGTATTTGTGAGCAGGTTCATGCGGACGAGATCAGCCGAGTCGGGCGCCCATTTGTAAATATAGTAGAGCAGCGTGGGCATCTCGTAGGAGGGGCGGAGGTTTCGCGCCTCTTGTATGGCCTTTTGGATTTCGTCTTTTGAGAGCGTGTCATGCCTGCTCGCGGCATGATGGATGTGTTCGATATCCGGGCAGTCTGAAGGCTGAGGGGAGAGCCTGAGGCCGGGCAGCGCAAGCGGCTGTTCTGTGGCGCATTCGGGCAGGAATGTCGAGATCTTGATCTCATGGATGTCGACTTTGGGGGTTGCACAGAAGTTTCGCTCGAACTTGAGACGAATGGCCGAGTGATGCATCAGGAGGGAAATCTGACCGTGTGTGCAGTCTATCCTTGCGCAGTCGAGCGCGTTAAATATCCATGCGACCGGGTTGATCGTGAACGTGGCGTGATCTGCGGAGAACTTTGCGTGGACGGCATTTGGCGCGTCAATGCCGAAATTTTGGGCGGTTTCTGAGAGAAGGTCACAGGTGAGATCGTATGGATCGCGCGGGGGGATGCCGAAGACGGTGATGGCATCTATGGCGAAACTGAGATCGGAGGGTGAGGGCGTCTTGTGTTTCCAAAGGATTTCAAGCGCATATTCGCCGCAGAGGCTGAGCGTGGCAAATTGTCCGTCCTCGGTGATGAAAAAACGCGTCGAAGCGGATGACTTTCCGGGATGCGTATCCTCCATGCGCTCGAAGAGCTGGGTGAAAAATCTTGGGTCGATGACCGCATGCAGCGAGAGCAGCCTGGGGGTATGGCCGGGCTTGTTTTCGACGGTAAGCTCTTTGATGAAGCAGAGCGCGGAGCATGCGAAATCTTTGATGACCTCGCGGCGTATGGCTCTGTGGTGTTCAGTATGGACAGGAAATGCAGGCGGAAAGATATGCATGGCGCGTTCTGGCAGTGAGAAGCCGTGATATACGGCATAAAAAGGGCGCGTTCGTATGGAGGCGTAGCCGAAATAGAACGCGCGAACCGCCGCGTATCGGGGCATCGTCCCGATAGCGGCGGCAAAAAATCACGCTTGAGAAAAGAATACACGCGGGAACGCTCGCAGGGCGACAGGGTCGCCGTGAGGGGGCGTGCGTTTGTCTCAAATCGCCTTGAAAATGGCGGTTTTGGCGCGGATCATTTCACCGGGATCCCTTGATCGGACCAGAATTCTGGATCGGGCAGGTTGAGGTCCGAGAGGTCTTTGAGCTGGGAGAGAATGGCGTTTTTGTCGCCGACGAGAACGATGGTGGCTTTGTCGAGCGTCGGGAATTCACGCGCAACGGCGTTGAAATCATCGAGCGTGAAGGATTCGAGCTGGCGCGCGAAATCGTTGATGGCAGAGACCGGTTTGCGGTTGAGGTAGAGCCCGGCGATGGTTACGAGAGCCCCTGACTGCGTCTCGAAAGACTGGACGAATTCGGATTTCCAGGTTTCGCGGGCGCGTTCAAATTCATCTTGAGAGAAGTTTCCGGTCGGGAGCATGCTGAGTTCCGAGATGAATTCGCGGAGCGCGAGGCCCGTGACATCGGCCGCAACGGAGGATGTGGAGAGCAGCACCCCCGCATGTTTCATGGCAGAAACGGCAGAGCTGGCGCCGTATGAGAAGCCTTTGTCTTCGCGGATATTCTGCATGAGACGGCTGGTGAAGGAGCCGCCGAACGGGATATTGAGGAACTGCCAGGTGAGCGTTTTGAGCGAGGGGGCGGGGATCGCGGGCTGGAAGATGCGGATGACGGTCTGCGGCGCGGCAGGCTTGTCGACGATGATCAGGCGCATTTTTTCCTGCCGGT
Organism: Pseudomonadota bacterium; assembly: GCA_017555665.1. Lineage (GTDB taxonomy): Bacteria > Myxococcota_A > Bradymonadia > UBA4248 > UBA4248 > UBA4248. The sequence continues at coordinate 16,189 of JAFZFY010000215.1, forward strand.
TGGTGAACGATTCGGCCTGTGCAGGTGCCTGTTCGGGGAGTTTGCGTGCGCCGAAACGCTTGTCGAGCATGTCGCGCACCGTGCCTGCGGGGAGGTTGCCGACAGCGAAAAAGACGGGCGGCGTGTTCTGGAAAATCGCCTGATAATCCGCCTTGATGTCCTCAAGCGTGACCGCGGAGATGCTCGCTTCGGTGCCATCTGCCGAACGGGCGTAGGGATGGCCTTCAAAATAGGCGGCATTCGAGACGAGCTTTGCGACGGCGTTCGGGTTGTCCTGGCGTTGTTTGAGGCCGTTGAGGATCAGCTTCTGGATACGGCTGAATGATTCCTGCGTGAAGTCGGGATGCATCCAGATCTCGTCGAGGATGTCGAGCGAATTTTCAAAAAACTGGGAGAGAACCTGAATCGTGATGAGCGCGTTGTCCTGCGTGACGGCTGGCGAGATGGAGGCGCCGATATATTCGATATCGTCGGAAATCTGCTGTGCCGTCTTGCCGTTTGCGCCTTCCTTGAGGAGCGCGGCGGTGAAGTTTGCGCAGCCGGATTTGTTCGGATCGTCGCCGGATGCCCCGCGTTCAAAGACGACGCGCAAGGTCATGAGGGGGACGAGCGCGTTCTGGATGTACCAGAATTGCGCGCCGTTGCTGAGCGTCATCTGTGTCGGGAGCGGATGCTGGAATGTCTTGGCCGGCGGTATTTCTGGAAGTGCGAAATCGGTATTCTGAGTCATGGGATTTGTATCCTGTGTGGCATTCTTTGGGGACGTGGTGTTGGCGCATGAGGTGAGCAGGATGCCGGATAGCATAAGCGCGAACGCAAGCTTGAGGTTCATGGCATCTCCTGATTTTTCTTGGGGATGACCGTGATGACGGCGCGCCTTGCATCGTCAGTGAACATGTCGCGCACGGTCTTCATGAGCGTGTCGACGGTGGCGTTCCTGTATCGGTCGAGGTCGCCTGCCGGGAAATCGGTGGCGTGCGCGTAGAAGTAATAGCTGTTGAAATTGTCTGCACGCGTGCCGATGGACTGGAGCTGCTTGACGAAAGCTGTCTCGATCGAATTCCGGGTGCGCGCGAACTCGTCACTGGTGATGCCGTCCGCAAGAATCTCCTTGAAAATGGAGAGAATCTCGGCTTCGAGCGTGTCGAGAGGCACGCCGGGAAGGGGGATGGCATCGACGATAAAGACGGATGCGCGTCCGGACATCTGGCCGCAGGAGAGGTTCGAGGCGAGCTGCTTTTCGTAGATGAGCCGGTTGATGAGCCTCGAGTTCTGGCCTTTGCAGAGGATATTGGAGAGGATGTCGAGCTCGGCATCGCCTTTTTCCATGATCGCAGGCGAGTGGAAGAGCAAGGTCAGGCGTGGGAGCTGGACATTTTCGTCTTCGATGGTCATCCGATTCGTGACCGGAGTGTCGAGCTGCGGGATCTCGACAGCGGCAGGTTTCGGCTTTTTGGGAATGACGCCGAAATATTTCTCGACGAGCGCGCGCGTCTTGTCTTTGTCGAAGTCGCCGCCGACGACAAGCGTCGCGTTTGCAGGCACGTAATAGGTGTTGAAGAAGTCGATGACGTTGTCGAGCGTGGCGGCCTTGATATCCTCGACGGAGCCGATCACGGGATGTCCGTAGGGATGCGAGGCGGGGTAAAGCATGCCCGGCATATCGAGCCAGACTTTGCCATAAGGCTGATTTTCGTAGGTCTCGCGGCGTTCATTGAGGACGATGTCTCGCTGCTTGTCGAGCTTTTCCTGGGTCATGGCATCGGCGAGGTGCGCGAAGCGGTCGGCCTCGATAAAGAGGACGGTTTCGAGCATATTTTCGGGCGCGACGGTGTAATAGTTCGTGACATCTTCGCGCGTGGACGCGTTGTTCGAGCCGCCGCCGCTTTCGAGCAGCAGGTCGATATTCGGGACTTTGTCTGTGCCCATGAACATGAGGTGTTCAAAGAGGTGCGCGAAGCCGGTGCGTCCTGGCGTTTCGTCTTTTGAGCCGACATCGAACCAGAGATTGACGGCGATGATGGGCAGCGAGTTGTCCTGAAGCAGGAAGACTTTGAGGCCGTTTTCGAGAGAGAATTGTTCAAAGGGGATGGCGATATTTTCCTGGACCATAGGGATCTCCTGTTTATCGGGGCTGGCCGTGATCTGAGCGTTCTGTGCCGGGGTGTCTGCGTCGGATGGCGCGCGATCCGGGGTATCCGCGAGTGCTGGCGCGGCGAACGCGAGCATTGCCACGAGGCTGAGCAGCAGGCGTTTGAGTTTCATGGTTATCCTTGTGCAGTGTGTTTTGGGGGCGCGGCTATCGGCGTGAAACGCCGATACGCGCGCCATGTGCGGCTATCCCTGCGGGATACGCCGCACAAGACTGTATGCCGTAAAGATATGCGCGTGCGGCTGTCGCCGTCAATCATGCGCAAAGGGCTTGTGCGCAGGGGGGATGCCCCCTCGAAAGCTCGCCACGTCCGAAGATGGCACGCGTGATATCGGGCAGATGCCTGGGGGGGCGTACACCGTGGGGGCGACGGGATGCAAGCTCAGGATTCTTTCATGGCATTGAGCTTCGCGAGTGCCTCGTTGATCTGGACCCCCGTGCTGATGAGCTTGTTCTGGCATTTTGCGATGAGCGCGGTGGCTTCGTTCACCAGCTTGAGCATGTTGTCGATATCGCAGTCTTTTTGTCCGAGCAGCTCGACGATCTGCTGGATACGCTGGATATCCTGTGCGTAGGTTGATTTTTCTTCCATCTCTTGTCTCTCTGGCGCGGCATGTGTGCCGCAGATAGAGGCCCCGGCGTGGGGCCGTGTGTATAAGGAGAAGTGTGTCGCGTGTGGCAGTGTTTGGTTTGTTCAGGCGCAGTATTTTGAGAAGCCGGAAGCATCCTGGCCGTGTCGAGTGTCGTTGCGGGGGATGGTCGTTTCGAGGTCACGTGGGCTCGACGGTTTCGACCGTGACGCGCAGCTTGCCGTCTTTGAGGCGTATGATCAGCGTGTCGTTTTGCCTGATGTTTTCGACGGAGGAGACGGGGCGGCCGTCTTTGTCGGAGACAGCGGCGAAGCCACGGACGAGCAGGGATTCAGGGCTGAGCTGCCTGACGGATCGCGAGAGCTGTTCGAGCGTGTCATGCGCGCGCTGCGTGCTGTCGCGGAGGCGTTCAGCGGACATGGCTGCGAGCGCGGCACATTGGCTCCGGGCGATCTGCAGCCGCTGTTCGGCGTTGTTCTGTAGCGCGGTCGAGAGGCGTTCGAGTTCGTGTGACTGATCGAGGCAGATGCCTGCGCTGAGGGACGCGATGCGCTCGCGCATGCAGGAAAGCTCGCGTTCCTGCATGTTCTGATATTTTGTTGCAAGGCTTTGCAGTTCGTTCGCGCATGATCTGAGGCGGCTGTCGTGCATGTGGAGGGAGGACTGCACCCCGGCGGTGATCTGTGTGCGCAGGTCAAAGAGCGTCTGGCGCGCGGTATCTCTGTTTGTGGCGATCTGGTTGCGGCACTGCTCGGAGAGCGTCTGCAGCCTGAGTTCGGCAGTTTCGAGCTTCTGACGCGCCTGGTTGGTCACGCTGTCTCTGGATTTGGCGAGGATTTGCGAGAGCGTGTTGAGGCGGTCGATCAGGTGGTGGACGACCATGCTCGGCGTGGAAAAGCTGAGCGCGATCTCGTCGATGATGGTGGTATCCTTGTCGTGGCCGATGCCGCAGATGAACTTGAGCGGGGAGGTCGCGATATACTCGGCAATGCGTATGTTGTTGAAATCCCAGAGGTCTGCGGAGCTTCCGCCGCCGCGCACGATGATGCCGTAATCGAAATTCTGCGGCCCGATCTTGTCGAGCAGCGCGAACGCCTCCATAAAGGTCGATTCGAGCTTGTCGCCCTGGAGCGTGACTTTGAACAGCGTGATATCGAAATTATAGCCGCTTGATTTGAGATTTTCGTAAAAATCCCCTTTTCCGGCCGCAGTCTCGTTTGTAAACACCGCGAGTCTGAGCGGCAAAAACGGCATCTGAAGCGCGCGGTTCTGTTGAAAAATGCCTCGCTTGATGAGTTCCGCGCGTATCAGCTCTCGCTGGCGCAGTTTTTCCTCGGCGGCGAACGTCTCGTCCACTTCCTCGATGTAGAAGGAGACCTGGCCTTTGGAGGCGTAATAGTCGAGCTTGCCGAGCACCCGAATCGCTTCCCGGTTCTTGAAATCGCGCAGTTTTCCAGCACGTATGCGTTCCTGGAACAGCTTGAATTTGTTGCCCCAGATGACGGCGTTGATCTTGTCTGCCTTTGAAGAGACGAGCGCCTCTGTGGACTCAGCCTGTGTCTCCGAGTAATGCAGCAGTGGGAAATAGACATGTCCGCCGTCGCTGATCTTGAAATCGGTGACGACGCCTTTGAGCCAGATGGCATCGGGGAAAGCGGTTCGGATGTTCGCGCGGATGACATCCGAGAGTTCCTTGACGGTGAAGGTTTTGACTTCGGTGTTCGGGCGTGCTCTGGCGATCCTGTATTCGGTCTGGGCAGGCGCGGGCAGCCCTGTAAACTGCTTGTAACCGGCGCTGTCTAGCGTGGCCTTGATGCTGTCGAATGTGGCCTGAATGACTTGCCAGTACCGCTTGATCGTGCCGGTCTGGCTGTTCTGCTTTTCAAAGTATCTGGCGTCTGTGCGATCCATGATGTTCAAAATGCCGGGATCGTCCGTGTAGGCGACGAACCAGGCGTTGCTTTTGAACATGTAGAACTTGTCTTGGTTTTCGTAGATTTTCGTTGTATCCGTCATAATTCTGCCCACGCGCAAAACGGCGCGATTCTATCTGATTTATCCCCAAAGGACAATTTGAAATGCCGAGTCGTCGGAGACGGGTCATGGGACACGCGAAGGCGCAGCAGAAGGGGATTGCGCTGATTCGGATATCGAAACAGGCGTTGCAGATTTCATGTTACGACTCAGCCCACAGATGTGTCTGAAGTATGGAGAGCATTGCGGACAGGCAGTAGGCAGTCGTTAGCCGCACAGGAACTTTTGCCTTTAGGGGATATAAATATTCGACAGCTTATAGGCGTGAAAGGTGTTGAAATGCTCATGATTTAGAGGGCGGCTGAGTAGTAACGATTTCATATTGCGTAGAAATATGGGGATATGATAAGCTAATCAAAGTTGTATAGGTTGCGGCTGGTAATGGCCGTATTTTTATTTTTCACGAGAAAGGAAGTTTAGAGGTACATGAGGCGGCGTCAGACAGGCCCCGGCGTTCCGGGTGAGGAGAATCAGTACAGAATCAACCATCAGATCCGCATCGCGCAGATCTTGGTCATTGGCCCTGAAGGAGACAAGCTTGGCGTGATGAGCCCGGACGAGGCACGTTCGATCGCAGCAGATCACGGGCTTGATCTTGTGGAAGTTGCGCCAAACGCGAAACCGCCTGTCTGTAGGATCATGGATTTTGGCAAGTTCAGATACGAACAGGCCAAGAAAGCGGCGAGTTCTAAAGCGGCGAAAGTCGATTTGAAAGAGCTTCGCCTGCGCCCGAAGACGGATGATCACGACATGGAGACGATGGTGCGCAAAGCGAAGGGCTTTATCGCCCACGGCGATCGCGTGCGCCTTGTGATGCGCCTTCGTGGCCGCGAGCAGTCGCATGCCGAGCTTTGGCTCGACAAGATGGTCGAGATCATCGCGATGTTCAGCGATTGTGCGTCTGTCGCGCAGCCCGCAAAAGTCGAGGGCAAGATGATTACAGCCACGATTGAGCCGATGAGCAACGCCGAGAAAGAGAAGGCCGATAAGGCGGCGAAGGCTGAAAAGGCGGACAAGCCCGCCGAAAAGCCTGAAAAAGCAGACAAGCCTGAGAAAGCAGAAAAGAAGTGACACGGTCTTTTTTGCAGCCGTGTGTCTGCACTGAACACTCGTAAAAACGGCGCGTTACGCGCCGTTTTTTGTTCGTGTGTATGGCCAGGCTGGGGCGCGGCATGCACCATGCCCGGCACTCAGCTGCCGGGGGCAGGCTTGGTATAGGTGGCAATGAGGAGGCAGGTCGGCCAGTTGCAGGTCTGGCCTCTCAGTTTGAGCTGCGCCCACTGCGAGATCGCTTCGCATGAGGCTTCGGATAAGCATTGACCGAGCCTGTCGATGTAACTGGGGGCTGCGTTGCTGTGCTTGAACCAGTGCGCGAATATCGAGGGCGTGATCGTCAGCTTGCCGGAGAGCTCGATCTTTCGGATGTGCATGTCGAGCTGCGCTTCGCGGCATGCCTGTTCGAGCTTTTGGGCCGTGAATTGCTGCGTTTTGTCTTGTGCGATGATCGATTCTTCCGCGTTTTTCCACGCCGTGACGAGGTGGTTGTCGAGCTTTCCGGTCGCGTCTGCCAGGCTGTAGATGCGCGGCATGTCGGCGGGCAGGATGTTGGAGAATGCGATTTTTCCGCAAGGCGCGAGCCTGTCTCGCGCGGCGCGGAGCAGGGCGGCCAGGTCATCGCAGGTGTGCAGATGGTTTCGCCCGATGATTGCGTCGAATTCGATATCGCCGAAAGCATCGAGGGACGATGCGGAGATCGCGTCTGTGCGCGCGACGGTCGCGCGTTCGAGTTCCGGGCGTTTTGACATGAGCGATTCAAAGCTGTCGGCCATTTCTGAAGGCGTGATGACGGAGAAAACGCCGCCGTCCGGGCATCTTCTCAAGGCCTCAAAGGAGAGCAGGCCGGAAGCCGCGTTGAGGTCGAGTATCCTTGCGTTCGCTTGGGGGGCGATGAAGTCAAAGATCTCGGTGCGCACGAGTTCCGCGCGTGCGGCTGCGCCATCGAACGTGCGCCCGATCCACTTTTCTTCGGAGGATGACTGCGCATCGAGCGCGCGCTGTTCTTCAAACAGGGCGAGCTGCGCTTCCCGGTTTCGCGACACCTTGGCGGCGATGGTCGCTTCATAGCCGCTGTCTGCGGGATGATAGAAAATGCGCCCCTGGAGGCCGTTTGGCAGGTATTGCTGTGCGACCCAGTGGTCTCGATAGGCATGCGGATAGAGATAGCCCAGGCCGTGTCCCAGGCCGTCTTTGTCGCGCGAGGCATCCTTGAGCGGGTCAGGCACGTCGTAAGAGGATTCCTTTTGGACGACGGAGAGCGCGTCAAAGAAAGCCATGGAGGAGTTGGATTTGGGGGCCGTGGAGAGATAGAGCGTGGCATGTGCGAGGTGATACCGCCCTTCGGGGAGCCCGATGCGGTCGAACGCCTGTGCGCAAGACTCGACGACGGAAACGGCATGCGGATCAGCCATGCCGATATCTTCGCAAGCGCTGATGAGCAGTCTTCTAAAAATAAAGTTTGGCGATTCGCCGGCCTGGACCATCCTCGCCAGCCAGTAGAGTGCGGCATCTGGGTCGCTGCCACGGATGCTCTTGATGAAAGCGCTGATCGTGTCGAAATGCGCGTCGCCTTCTTTGTCGTATAGGACGGCGCGTTGCTGTATGGATTCTTCGGCGACTTCGAGCGTGATTTCAATCTGTCCCGAATCGTCTGGCGGCGTGGTGACGACGGCGAGTTCGAGCGCGTTGAGCAGGGCGCGGGCATCGCCGTTCGCGACGTTGACGAGATGCGCCATCGCGTCTTCGCGCAGGATGACGTTGAACAGCCCGAAGCCGCGATCCGGGTCTCTGAGCGCCTGCATGACGATGCCCCGGAGGTCCGCGTCCTGGAGCGGTTTGAGCTGGAAGATCCTCGACCTGCTGACGAGCGCCTTGTTGACTTCAAAGTAAGGGTTTTCGGTGGTCGCGCCGATCAGCGTGATCGTGCCGTTTTCGACCCAGGGTAGCAGTGCGTCCTGCTGGCTTTTGTTGAATCTGTGCACTTCGTCGACGAACAGGATGCTCTTTCTGCTGACAAGCGTGAAGTTCTGTTTTGCGGTATCGATGGCATCTCGGATGTCCTTGACACCGGCGAGGACGGCGTTGAGCGAGAGGAATTTGGCGCGGGTCGTGTTGGCGATGATCCTGGCGAGCGTGGTTTTTCCAGTGCCCGGCGGTCCGTAGAAGATGAGGCTTGAGAGTTGGTCGGCTTCGATGGCGCGTCGCAGCAGCCTGCCTTTTGCCAGGATATGTTCCTGTCCCCAGAATTCGTCGAGCGTTCGCGGCCGCATGCGAGCGGCGAGCGGTTCGTGTGCGTTGTCGGGTTCTGGCCTTGGGGCGTGGCGGTCAAAGAGAGATGGCATGTCGTCTGAAGTCCTGGAGTCGCAGATGTGTGAGGATATGTGTGCTCCGGCTATCGCGCCGTGGCGCGATACGCCTTCGCGCCGGCGCTATTCTGACGAATACGCGCCAGCTATTCGCAGTGGATGCATCCAGCCGGGCAGGTTTCTGCCGCGTCGCGGCAGTCTTCGGGCGTGGCGTCGTCCCGTATGATCACGGCCTGGCCGTCATCATTGAGGCCGAACGTCTTGTCATCGATAGAGACGCATGCGCCGCAGGAGAGGCATTTTGCCGTATCGAGCCAGGGGCATTTCTGTGTGCACTCGTCAGGCGCGGGTGCGGTCTGGGGGGCAGCCTCAGGCATCTGGACTGCCTGAGGCGTTTGTGCGGTCTGGGAGGCAGCCTCAGGCATCTGGACTGCCTGAGGCGCTTGTACGGTTTTGGCATCACGGACCTTTCCTTCGCCCGCAAGCCCTTCGATATAGGCGGTTTCGTCGCGTATGTCGTCGTTGATATCGGCTGTGTCGTCGGTATCTTGGCCGAGCTGTACGCGCAGTTCATGCAGGCATTGTGCGAGCGTGTCTGCCGTGTGCTGGATGAGCTCCTGCGAGGCATCGAAGCGCTGGGCGGCCTGTTCTGCGGCCTTTTGCGTGGCTTCGAGCTGCTGGAGGTGTCTGGATTCGCGGGCATCTTTGGCAATCTGAAGCTGCGCTTTTGTGGAGAGCGACAGCTCGCGGAGCGTTTTCCATCGCTGCATTCGGTCGATGCAGGCGTTGACGACATCTCGTGTCATGATGCATTTGCGCAGCGTGGAGTCGACGACACCCCAGATGAACGGGATCTGCGGCTTGTCGAAAGACGGGGATTTGAGGAATTCGCCGATCTCGATGAGCTCGTCGTTCCAAGCGTCGTTGGGAAGGATGCGGAAATACTTGTGGTAGCCGGGTTCGAGTGCGAGTGCGTGTGCGAACGTGAAGGTGCCGGGCATCTGTTTGGTGGTGCCGTCGACATCGATATAGGAGAACTGGCAGGTGGGCCAGACCTGGTCGATCTGCGGATTTTCGTCTACATTGAATCGTTCGACACGGGTTTCGCCGATACTCGGATCATACTGGAACATGGGTGCCGTGCGCGCGTAATGCGCGGCTTCGAGCTGGACCCGTGCGGGCAGCCGCCATGACCACGTGGGGCATGCGACGACGGTGATGGCGGGGCGAAGCAGGCGGTTCATGCGCGTGAGCGTCGCGACGAGATGTTCGGGGCGAGCAAGCGAGGATTGCGCGACAAAAGCCTCCCGGAAGGCGGTCGCGAGGTAGCTGAAGCCGGGATCGTAGTTGGAGACGCCGGCGCTCAGATCGCCGCCCATCGTTTTGGATGTCGATTCGAAGGTGAGCGCGACGATGGGTTTTCCTGCGCGTATCAGGCGTGACAGCGGCGTGAGCTGCGCATAGATCCTGTCGGTGGTTTCGGCGATGCAGATGACGGGCAGGAGCCTGAGCTCGTCTTCGGAGAGATCCTGCCATGTAAACTGTTCCAGGATATCGGCGTGATAGACAGGATCGTAGGCGTTATCGATGTCGAGCCGTGCCATGCGCATGGCTTTGAACGCCTCGACATGCTTCTGGCTGATCGCGTCGAAGAGGCCGGTGGCGACAGCGATCGGCTCTTCGTGGCAGATGCTCCGGACGCGGTCATAGGAGGTCTTGACCTGTATGTCTGGCGGATAGGTGAAGATGAGGTCGTCGGAGGTGTCGAGATGTTTGAGGAAGGCTTCGAGTGTGTGCAGGGAGTAGGTCATCCTGCGGATGCGTTCGGGATCATGCTGGATGTGCCCTCTGTGCTGGTGCGCGAGGTCTTTTGAGATTTCGTGGATATCGAGCAGCCCGCCGGCGGCATCGCCGAAAGCGTCGCTGAGCGCAGATTCGGACATGCCGAAAGGCCCGTAGGCATCATCGAGCCTGAGCGCTTCGCGCAGCTGTGTGATGAGGCCTCGGATATCGGAGCGCACGTCTCGGATCCTGCTTCGCCGGGCGGCTCGGACGGCGAGCACATAGAGATCGAGCAGCGTGTGCGGATTGAGCCCGATCAGATAACATTCGTCGGAAAGCGCGGTGATGAAATCGCGCAGGCCGGAGCGGATCACGGGTGAGAAGAAGGGATCTGAGGCCGTGGCTTCTGAAAGCGCTACATCGAGCAGTTTCTTGGCTGGCGTGATGAGCTGGGTATCATCGGAGATTTTTTCGGCGCAAGCCAGGAATGCGGCCAGGCATCGTTTGACGGCGTCATCCTCGGAGAGATCGCCGAATTTCATCGCGAGCGCGTGATCCAGACGCTGTGTTTGCAGGGATGGATTGCCGGAGATGCGCGTCGCGAGCAGGGGGTAATAGTGTTCAGTGTTGAGCGATTGCAGGTAGGGATTGAGCGCGGCAGGGCGTATGGATAGTCCGGGGAGCGGGTGGTGATGCGCGTCTGTGGACTGTCCGCGCACGAAGAAGTTGCGGATAATCGTGCGCCATGTCGAGGCTTCTGCGCGGTTGCGGATGCTGGGCTGCATGCGCGGCAGCTTGATCTGAGGGGCAAAATATGGGTCGAACTGATCGGAAGACTGGATCGATCGGTCGACTTCGCGGACTTCCTGTGCGCCGGTGAGGAGGCGTGCGAAGGCATCTTGGGAGAGCAGTCGGTTTTGCAGGATTTTTTCGCTGTCGATGTTCACGCCTGTGTGTGTCTGGACGAGCTTGAGCAGTGCGCCGTGCACGACGTAGCAGCCGTATCTGTCTACCGTCCTGTATTCGTCGAGCAGGCTTCCGGCGAGGGAGTAGATGCCGATATGCTTTTTTTCGATAAACGTCTGCATAGCGGGGCTGAATAGCGGCCAGATGGAGGCTTCTTCGACGCTTCTTCCGAGGACGAGGACGAGCGCGTGCTCGGCGAGGTCATGCAGGATATCCTTGATGTCGATGAGACCGGGATGTGAGAGGAACAGGACATCGATGGGGCGTTTTTCGCAATCGGGATGTTCATGTGGGGTATTTTCGAGGCCGAGCGTGCTGATCTGCGGGTGCGGGCTTTTGACCTGGAAGGCGGAGAGGCCGTTTGTTTTGCTGAGATACGCGGCGAGATCGAAGAGCAGGCCACGGCTCATCTGACCGCCGGGAGCTGCGCCAATGACAAGGGGATGGCTGTCTTTGGGGCTTGTGAACGTGATGGCATTTTCGATAACGTCCGGGCTGATCTCGAGTGCGAATGCGATGTCTTCGATGGCGGTATCGCCGTGCATGTCGATATAGCGGTATCGTTTATTCGCGAGTGCGTGCGCGAGATGGGCGTGCAGGTCGGACTGCTCGAAGGATTCATTTTCGTCGAGGATGAGGATCAGCTTTTGGTTGACGAAGCATTCGGTGAAACGTTCGGGGAAAGGCCGGATGACTTTGGGGCAGACGTAGAAAGCTTTTCTGCCGAGTTTTGCGAGCATTGCGGATAGCGCTTTTGCCTCGTCGATATATCGTCCGGACGTGAAGATGCATACCGCCTGTGTGAGGAAAGCGTCCATTTCCGCGATATGCATCGGGATGTCGAACCGATCCTTGAAAGCGCACATGCTTTTCGTGATGGTATCGAGGATGAGTGCATCATCGATCACGTCTCTGTTTTTTGAGCCGATCGGCGTGATGAAGTCGAGCATCTCCTGTGAGATCATGCGAGCGCCTTCGAGCTTGCTGGCGTGCCTGTCATCGATGGAGCAGAGGCCAGGCAGACCGAGTTTTGCGGCGACATCATGCGCGATGAGGCAGTGATAGACGGCTTCCTGGGCAGAGGTGGCCTGAAGCTCGAAGGGGAGCTTGATCTGCAGGGGGTCGTAGGGTTTTCGTTCTCGATGGCAGACGAGTGTGGAGGGCATGGAAGGGAGCGCGAAGTCTGTGTTGTTGTCGCAGAGGAGTGCGGCAGCGCGTTGCCCGAGCATGGCAAAGCCTTCGGCTTCGGCGACGGAGAGCCTTGCGCCGGAACGGCAGATTAGAGCTTCGGAGATGTTGATGTGCCTGCGCGTGGCACGGACGAGCCATTTGTCTAGCAGTTCAAATGATTCCATGACGAACCTCACCTCGTTGAAAAGGCGGCATGATTTGGCCGCAGAAGCTGGAAGATTTAATCCTTTTAAGGATATGTGTGAACAGAAAAAGATGCCAAGGCACCGTGGTGAGGGATCTCGGCGTGCCGTGTGTATGCAGGTCAGGATGTGCGAAAGGCGCATCAAATGTGGGAATGCGGCAGGGAGGCGCCGGCGTATTGAGCGCAGCGAGAAGCCGGCGCTCGCCCGCGTATCGCCGTGGGCGATAGCGGGCGTCCCGAAAAATGCGCCTTGGCGGCCTGGCGTCGCTTGTCGCGATTGCTGAACTTCGTGTATCGTCTCGTTTACGATAGAAGTGGAAAAAACGAGTGAGATGGGTTACACTGGGAATGTTGTGTGTCGTTCGGATACTGAATCGTTTGAGGATGCATGCGGTATCTGGCTGCGCGAGAAGCAGGATAGTATTGGATGTTTCAACGATATGGGCTTTTTCCTGGCTATACGATCCAGGAAAGATTTGACTCGCCGCGTTATTACGAGAGATTTCTTGCGACGGAGAACGCAGATCCGCGTAATTGGTGTGTGATACGCTGTCTGAACAAGGAGCTGGCGGGCACGGCAGAGCTCAGGCTGTGTTATCAGGACGCGTGCCGTCATTATGCGCATTATCAGTTGGACGGCCTGATCCCCGTTCGTGAGATGGGGACGAGCCGTGCCTACGGATTTTATATCGCCTATGCGTATGAGTTTAGCTCGCTATCGATAGGAGAGATATCGGCGCTGAGCCAGCATCACAAGCTGAATATGAGCCCGGCGTTTATGATGTCTGTGCTGTTGGATGCGGTTCGTATTCTTGATGTGGCGCATGCGAACAAGCTCGAACATTTTGGCGTGATCCCGCCGAATATCATCGTGTCGCCGAATGGTGATGTGTATGTGAAGGGATTTGTGGAAGTGGCGATGCGCCGGCGGTACCATTTCGAGACGGAGATGCTTGAGAAGTTTGACGCGCCGGAATGGCGTCGTCATGAGGCGGTGGGCGTGGCGAGCGACGTGTATGCGATCTCGGCGTTCCTCTATCAGAGCCTGACGAACGAGCTTCAGCCGGACGAGTGGGAGCCGCGCTGGATGGGGATGATGGATGTCCTGAACCGCTCGGGTGTGCCTGGCGAGTCGCTGACGGCGATGATGTCGTTTTTTCAGCACACGCTTGCGGAGCGTCCGCAGCAGAGGTTTTCGAGCTATAGCCAGCTTGCCCAGGCGTTAGAGCGTCTGCTGCATGAATTTGGCGGGTATCAGCCGCGCGAAGTGCGCGCGGAGATATTGAGCGGTCAGTTTGATGATTTTCCGCCGCGCATGCGAGTGGAGAACTGCGAGTTCCGAAGCGACGTGATCAATCTGATCACGGGCGAGCTGCCGTGTATATCGGCGGAGATGCCGGAGCCGAGCGAGGAGCAGGCTGTATTGACGGGACTGACGGGGATGCAGCGGCGAGAGGCTCCGTCCGAGTCATCAGGCGGCAGCGGCGGCGATATCAGTTTTGAAGAGACGCTGACATCCTCGCCGTTGGAGGGTATCGAGACGCGCGTGCTTCACCGCAGTTCCAACAGTTTCCGGACGATCAACCCGAATCTTCGTGCATCGATCCATGCGTCTCCGCTGGAGGTCTTGGCGCGTTCTCGCTATCAGATCCTGGACGAGCTTGGGTCTGGCGGCACGGGCACCGTGTACAAAGTGCTGGACACGACGCTGACGGAAGTGCTGGCGCTCAAGGTATTGAAGCCGGAGCTCGTGTCGGATGCGGCGTGGCTGCAGCGGTTCAAGCGCGAGCTCAAGATCACGCGCGACTTGGAGCATGCGTATATCTTGCCGGCGTATCATCTCGAACAGTTGGAAGGGCTGTATTTCTTTACGATGCGCTATATCGACGGGAAGAATCTGAGCGAGCATCTGCATGAGTCATCGCTGCCGCTGATGATGAGCTTGCGTATATTGACGCAAGTGGCGGAGGCGCTGGTGGCGGCGCATGACCGAGGTATCATTCATCGGGACCTGAAGCCAGCGAATATCATGGTCGAGGCCGGGACGTACCATCCGTATCTGATGGATTTTGGGATCGCGAGCACGCTCGATATGCCGTCTCTGACGATCGAAGGGCAGGGGATCGGGACGCCGTTTTATATGGCTCCCGAGCAGTCCCGAGGCGAGCAGATCACGATTCAGGCGGATGTGTATTCGTTTGGGGTGGTGTGTTACGAGTGTTTTACGCAAAAGCTGCCCTTTACGGGGGCGACAGCGGTGGCGATCTATACGGCGCAGCAGTCGGGTATATTTGAGCCGATCCGAGATCTGAACCCGATGGTGCCGCCCGCGATCGCGAAGCTCGTGGAGAGCTGTCTTGCGCCGCAGGCGCAGAACAGGCCGGCCTCGATGCGCGTGGTTCTGGATGGCTTTGGGCGAATGGGATAATCCGTCATGCGCGGCGTTTTGCCGTGATTGGCATTGTCAGATGGGGAGAATTATGGAAAAACCGAGCGTGATCTGTATCGATCTGGATGGCGTTCTTGTGGACATGCACTGGGGGCTTGTTCGTCTTTTTGGCGATGATCCCGAAAAGTACACGGAGGCGCAGTGGGCAGAAGTCGGCGAGTGGGGGCTTTCGATCCCGAAGGGGGATTTTTGGGGCAAGGTGCGCAGCCAGGGGATCCAGTGGTGGCTGAATCTTCCGAAACTGCCGTGGACGGATGAGCTGTGGGCGGCGGCGCAGGCAACGGGCGCGACGTGCGTGGTGCTGACGACGCCGGCGCCGTTTCCGGAGTCGTCGTATGGCAAATGGCAGTGGGTGAACGATAACCTGCACACGCAGAACATATTGATCGGCCGGCCGAAGGAGATCTGTGCGCAGCCAGGGACGTGGCTGATCGATGACCGCGCGGGGTATGGGCCGCGCTGGGAAGGGCGCGGCGGCCGCTTGTTGTCTTTGCAACGTCCGTGGAACAAAGGCGGTCTGAAGATTGAGGAAATACTTAAGATTTTGAAGGAGGCCTGTTGATATGACCGCAGAATTACTCGATGGCAAGGCTGTATCGGCGGCGATACAGGCAGAGATACGCGATCGCGTGCAAGCGCATTTTACGCCGGAGACGGCACCGAGGCTTTGCGTGATCCTCGTGGGCGATAATCCCGCGAGCGCGAGCTATGTGCGCACGAAGTGCAAGATGGCAGAGAAGCTGGGTTTCCGGCATGAGATCTATCACTTTGATGCCGATGTATCGCAGGCGGAGGTCGAGGCTCGCATCGATGCGTGCAACGCGGATCCGATGTGTGATGCGGTGTTCGTGCAGCTTCCGCTGCCGAAGCATCTGGATGCGGTCGCGCTTCCGAACCGCGTCCGCGCGGACAAGGATGCCGACGGCCTGACGCGAGCCGCGATGGGCGCGCTGCTTTTGGGCGAGACGAATGCGTTTCAGCCGTGCACGCCGCGCGGGATCATCCGGCTGTTGGATGCCTATCACATCGATATGACCGGCATGGATGCCGTCGTGATCGGGCGCAGCAATATCGTGGGCAAGCCGATGAGCCTGATGCTTCAGCGCCGTAATGCGACCGTGACGATGTGCCATACGCGCACGAAAGACCTCGCATCACATGTGATGCGAGCGGATCTTCTCGTCGTGGCGGCAGGCAGTCCCGAGCTCGTCAAAGGCGATTGGATCAAGCCGGGTGCGGTCATTGTCGATGCAGGGTTTACCAAGACGCCAGATGGCGTCATTCACGGCGATGTCGATTTCGAGAAGGCGCGTGAACGCGCCAGCTATATCACGCCGGTGCCCGGCGGCGTCGGGCCGATGACCGTGATCAGCCTGATGGAGCAGACACTCGAAAGCGCGCTGGCGCATCGCGCGTAGGTGGCGTTGTTCGTTATGTGTAGGTGAAAGTGCGGCATTGTGTGCGCATTGCCGCATGAATCCTTGAGATGGCGATATTTTTGGTTGTTTCAGACGGGCAAAAAGCCCTATAAGAGAGAATTGGGTTTACCTGCGCATCTGCGCTTTTTTTAACTCTATTTTAGGAGCAGGGAACATGAGCGACACTTTTGATCACATCATTATCAATGGCCGTCCGGGCGGTGGCAAATCGGAACTGATCGATTTCATTCGCAATACGCCGATCGAAAAGCGCAAAGAACTTTTCCATATCGGAGAGATGGTGTTTGAGGATGATTTCGTCTGGCTGTGGGAAAAATTCCAGGAAGATGATATGTGGGAATCGCTCGGTTATGAACGCATGTATTCCCGCACGCACAAGCTCGGCTATGTCCAGTTTGACGATCAGAATTCCGGTCATCCGCTTCTCGACCTGTGCTGCCAGAAATTCAACGTCGCGATCAAAAAGAAATATCTCTCCAATCCCGACTTCTATAAAGATCACACGCTGTTCATCGAGTTCGCGCGCGGCATGGCAGACGGCGGCTACAAGCATGTCTATGATCTCCTCGATGACGAGATTCTGAAACGCTCCGTGATTCTCTATATCAAGGTTTCATTTGAAGAGTCCAAACGCAAGAATGATGCGCGCTATAAAGAGTGGGAAAAAGGCTCGATCCTTTCGCACAGCCTTCCCGAAGAGAGCCTGCTGCGCTTCAGCAGCGCGGATGACTGGGAAGAATTGACCGGCGGCAAAGAGACTGGTTTCATCAACATTCGCGGTATCGAGATTCCGTTCGTGACGATGCCGAATGAGCCGGAACTCAAAGATGGTCCCGAACTCGATGCGCGTTACAGCCGTGCGCTGACGCTCCTCAAGAACCTCGTCAAGTAAGCCGAATTTGTGTATGTCTAAGCCCCCATCCGGGGGCTTTTTTTGTGTCTGTTTCGAGTGCTTTGTATGTTTCATAAATTTTGGCCGATATTTATATTTTTAACGGGCTGTGCCTCTGCATCTTTGCCGGCAACGAATGTGCCTGAAACGCCCGTGGAGGCGCTTGATCACGAAGCCGATTCGATGATCATCCCAGAGCATGCGCAACGCACGCCATCGGGTTATGCGTATATGACGCTTCATCCGGGCGGCGAGAAGCCGTTGCCGACGGATGCGGTTCGCGTGCATCTCAAGGTGCTCACGGTCGAGGGGACGGTCGTCGATGAGAACGACGCGACGCTTGCGGTCTCGCATTCGACACCTTTTTTTGAGGAATTTTTGCCGCAGATGGCGATTGGCGAGAAGATTCGTGTGTGGGGTGACCAGGCGCGGATCTGGGAAATCGAGATGCTGTCGGTCGATGCGCATTTTCGGGCACCCGAGGATGTGTCTGCGCCGCCTGCGGATGCGCTTTCGCTGCCGGAAGCGGCTGGCGTGCGCTATCGCGTATTAGATGCCGGTCATGGGGAAAAGCCGAAGCCCGGGCAGGCGTTGCGCGTTCAGGCGACGCGCTGGAAGGATACTGGCGAGATCTTGGAGAGCAATCGCGACAGCAGGGGAATGGTCATTTTTTTGACGGAGGAGGCGACACAGGTCGATCCGGTGCATGATGCCGTGCTGCGCGAACTCAACGAGGGCGCGCATGCCAGGCTTTGGATTCCTGCGGAGATGCTGGGGGCTGGGTTCGGGATCACGGAAGATCTTTGGCTGGTGGAATACCTGCATGGGCTGGATGTGCCGACGGAACTGGCAGCACCTGCCGATGCGCAGATCGTCGAACCCGATGCCGCGTGGATGCGCTTTGAAACGCGCACGGGCGCAGAAAATCTAAAGGAGAACGATGCTGTGGCCGTCGAGATGACCTGCTGGAACGGCGCGACTGGTGCGCTTGTAGATTCGAGCATTGTCCGCGATAAACATGATATTATGGAAATCAAGCCTGCCCTCGGTGTTTGGCAAAAGATCATGATGGCGGCAGCGCCGGGGGATATATTTATGACCTGGATCAAAACATCGGCGCTTCCTGAACAGGTGAATATGGATCTTGTGTGTCGTGTAAAGGTATTTGAAAAAGTATAGTTTGGGGGCGCGGGCTATGCCTGCGGCATACGCCCTGCGCGCGCGGCTATTGCTTCGCAATACGCCGC
>JAFZFY010000216.1 GCA_017555665.1 Pseudomonadota bacterium
CATTTTCCTTGTGCTGGCCCTCGCACTCACGACCGTTGCCTGCGGCACATCGGGGAAAAATGCCCAGAAAGTCTACGAAAGCTACGCCATCGCCTGCCAGAAGGGAAACACGGACAAAGCCGCCGCACGACTGGCTGATCCGGACACCCCCGCCCCCTGCCCTGACCCCGAAACGGCCGATGCGCTGCCATCCGATTCCGAGCTTTTCATGCGCGCGGATATCGGCTCCGGACAGCTGATCTCTGAAAACAACAAATGGCGTGTGCTCATGCCCGTCGAGTTTGAACCGGGAACGCCGTATCTGTTTTATTACGCGCTCAAGACCGCGCTCAAAACCAAGGATGCCGAACGCCTTGCATCGCTCGTGCGTGCCCAGGATGCCCGAAACTGGCCCATCAAAGACATACAAGCATGGCTGGACAGCGCGGAGGCAAACGACCTCTATGCCGCGCTTTCGGCCGCCCCGGCCCCGTGGTTTGAGCTGGACGGCACAACGGCCACATGCGAAGCCGGCGGCAGACACCTCACGTTTGAGATGAACGCCGGGAAATGGCAGATCGCCAAGGCCGTATTGACGGAACGTCAATAGGCCGGCGCGCGGCGCGTATCGTGTCAGGACACGATAGCGACGCGCCCAAAGGCCGTATCGAGCGCCAGCGAGATAGGCCGCCCACCACACGACACTAAAGAACAAACACGATGCATATCTATCTTGATCTCTTCCTGACTTTCGCCAAGGTCGGCATCTGCACGTTCGGCGGCGGGTATGCGATGCTACCCATCCTTCAGCGCGAAGTCGTCGAGGGCAAGCACTGGGCGACCGATGAAGAACTCAACGACTATTTCGCCATCGGGCAGTGCACACCGGGCATCATCGCCGTCAATACGGCCACATTCATCGGGTGCAGGCTCAAAAAAGCGCCGGGCGGCATCATCGCCACGCTTGGCGTCGTGTTTCCGAGCATCGTCATTGTCACGGTCATCGCCGCTTGCCTGAGCAATTTCCAGGATGTCGAGGCAGTCCAGCATGCCTTTGCCGGCATCCGTGCGTGCGTCTGCATCCTCATCGTCAACGCAGTCCTCAAGCTGCGCAAGTCGAGCGTCATCGACCTGCCCACAGCCATCCTGTTCACCCTCGTTTTTGTCGCGTCCATCGTGTTCGGCCTCTCCCCTGCGCTTCTCGTCGTGGTCTGCGGCCTGATCGGGCTTGGGCTCAGCCGCTTTAAGAAAGCACAACACGGCGACGCAAATGCCGAAGATACGCCCGCAGACGGCGACGCGAATGCCGAAGATACGCCCACAGACGGCGACGCGGAGGCTCGCAGATGATCTACCTCCAGCTGTTCATCGAATTCTTCGTGGTCGGCCTTCTCTCGGTCGGCGGCGGTCTCGCGACGATCCCGTTCCTGACCGACATGGGGCAGCGCACGGGCTGGTTTACGCTCGACCAGCTCACCAACATGATCGCGATCAGCGAATCGACCCCGGGCCCGCTTGGTGTCAACATGGCCTCTTATGTCGGCTACGAGACTGCCGGCATCTTCGGTGGCGCCGTCGCCACCGTCGGGCTCATCTCGCCATCGATCCTCGTCATCCTCATCGTCGCGGCGATTCTCGTCAAGTTCCGCGACAACAAGCACGTCAAGGCTGTCTTTTACGGGCTTCGCCCGGCCTCGATGGGCCTGATCGCCGCCGCCGGATGGAGCGTGATCTGCCTCACGTTCTTTACAGTCACCCAAGGCGCAGGCATTCTGCCCGAACACATCGCGTTCAGCTGGAAATGCATCGCCGTTGCCGCCGCCGTGTTCTTCTTTACCCATTGGAGCAAGACCCAAAAGGCGCATCCCGTCCTATGGATCGCGCTTTCTGCCGTCGCCGGAATCGTGTTTGAGATGTAATTGATAGGCCACCCTCCCCTCATTGGAGTGCTTTTTATCCAACTCCCAAATATGGAGTGTCTTTTATCCATTTCGGGGGCATCTGCAACCGTCGTGATATGCGTCAAATTTTTGCGCAGATCACCTATTTTGGGTAGCGTGCAACGCGTCAGACTGACCGATTCCCGTCAGGCGATATGTGGCATATTCCTTGCTTGAACGTGCGCCCCGGGAATTGTTCGCGAAAAGCCGGACACAGGCCCGGCAATTTCAAACATGCAGAGGATGTCCCGTCAGGACGACGGGCTATTGACAAAAGAGGCATCTTAAATGGCTAATGGTGTTAATGTTAAACCGGCTGAAGGCAAATTAGGTATTCTCATTCCCGGACTGGGCGCGGTGTCGACGACGATGATCGCAGGTGTTTTCGACATTCTTGCGGGCAACGGCCTTCCAATCGGCTCGGTCACGCAGATGGGCCGCATCCGCCTCGGCAAACGCACCGAAAAGCGCAATCCCCTGATTAAAGATTTTGTCCCCCTGACCGACCTCAAGGACATTGTTTTCGGCGCATGGGACATTCATGGCGAAAATGCTTATGAAGTGTGCAAGCGTTCCGGCGTGCTCGAAGACAAGCACCTTGAACCGATCCGTGCGCAGCTGGAAGCCATCAAGCCGATGGACGCAGTTTTTGATCACAGCTACTGCCATAACCTCGAAGTCAAGCATGCCAAATCGGCGGCGACCAAATGGGATCTCGTCCAGATGGTGAAGGACGACATCAAGAAGTTCAAGGAAGCCAACCACTGCGACCGCATGATCATGCTGTGGTGCGGCTCGACCGAATGCTACACGCCTTGCGAAGACTGCCATGAGACGATTGAAGCGCTCGAAAAGGCGATGAAAGCGAACGACCCTCGCATCAGCCCGTCCATGATTTATGCGTATGCGGCGATCACGAGCGGCGTGCCTTACGCCAACGGCGCCCCCAACCTCACGGTCGACACGCCGGCCCTCATCCAGCTCGCGCTTCGCGAAAAAGTCGCGATCATGGGCAAAGACTTCAAGACCGGCCAGACGCTCATGAAGACGATCGTCGCCCCCGGCCTTCGCGCTCGCTGCCTCGGCCTCAACGGCTGGTTCTCCACGAACATCCTCGGCAACCGCGACGGCGAAGTCCTTGATGATCCCGGCTCGTTCAAGACCAAAGAAGTCTCCAAGCTCTCCGTCATCGAGCACATCCTCGACGGCAAGACCTTCCCCGATCTTTACAGCAACTACTGCCACAAAGTCCGCATCGAATACTATCCGCCTCGCGGCGATGCCAAAGAAGGCTGGGACAACATCGATATCTTCGGATGGCTCGGCTATCCGATGCAGATCAAGATTAACTTCCTCTGCCGTGACTCCATCCTTGCCGCGCCTGTCGCCCTCGATATCGCGCTCAGTAT
The DNA here is from genome assembly GCA_017555665.1 of Pseudomonadota bacterium. GTDB lineage: Bacteria > Myxococcota_A > Bradymonadia > UBA4248 > UBA4248 > UBA4248. The sequence continues at coordinate 3,329 of JAFZFY010000216.1, forward strand.
GGATCTCGCGATGCGCTGCGGCTTCTACGGCATCCAGGAATGGCTCTCCTTCTTCTTCAAGAGCCCCGAAGTCCGCGAAGGCCTCTATCCGCAGCACGACCTCTTCATCCAGAAGACCAAATACAAAAATACCCTTCGCTATATCATGGGCGAAGACCTCATCACGCACCTCGGCCTCGATTACTACGCTGAGGAAGACAAGTAATCCCTGAACCTAACTGAAGCCCGTGCCCATGCCCCCAGCATGGGCCTATCCCATACGCGAGGCGTATCATGCTTGAACTCACCAAAACCGCAAACAAAGTGCTCTCTTCCTCGACGGAACCTAGGCAGGCCGTGATTCTTGCTGCCGGTCTGGGAAGCCGCCTGGCCAAGACATCCGACGACATCAAGCCGCTCAAGCTCGTCGGCGGAATGAGCCTCATCCAGCGGAACATCAAGCTCCTCGCGGCTTCGGGCATCGACGAGATCATCATCGTGACCGGCTATCATGCCGACATCCTCGAAAAGACACTGCGCGAAGAATGTCACGATATTCCGGTCAAGCTCACGTTCGTCTTTAACGCCGAATATCGCAAATCCAACGGCATCAGCGTCCTCTGCGCCAAAGATGTGATCTGCGGCAACTTCATCCTCACGATGGCCGACCACATCTTCGATCCCGAAATGATCGAACGCGCAGCCGCGATCATCCCTCCCACACACGGCGCGCTCCTCTGTGTCGACTACAAGCTCACGGAAGTCTTCGACATGGATGATGCCACGAAAGTTGCCGTCAAGAATGGCAAAGTCGCCGCCATCGGCAAGCAGATCACCCAGTACAACGCCGTCGATACCGGCCTGTTCGTCTGCACGCCCACGCTTTTCAATGCCCTCCAGGAAGCCGCAGACCGTTCGCCCGCGCACGACTGCTCGCTCTCCGAAGGCATCGCGACGCTCATGAAGACCGGCCGCATGGCTGTTCAGGACATCGGCGCGCTCAAATGGCAGGATGTCGATGACGATATGATGCTCGCGCAGGCCGAGCGCATGCTCAAGACACTCTGATCTCGCATACCCCCGATTTCAAAACGCCCTCCATCCAGAGGGCGTTTTCTTTTGCCTCGCCCGGAAATGACTTCACAGCAACAGGCGTTTCCGCCATGTGACGCATGGCTTCGCAGCATTCGCCACACAAAACATTAAAAACTTGCATTTACCCCGCTTTGGAACTTAATTATTGCGGTCTTAATGTGCCACATACGGCACTTTTCCGCTGGTCATTCGAATGAAAAAGTTCGCACTCATCATACTCCTTGTCCTCATATCCGGCCTTTTCTCAGCCTGCGCATCCAGTATCGTGCGCACAAAAGACTTCAATCAGCCGTATTTCTTCGCCATCGATGAAGAGTCCAAGATCCAACACACGGACGAGAACATGGAGATCCTTCAGACAGTCCAGAAGTATCGCGATGCCATCGCCTCGAAAGACATCGCCACGCTCAAAGGCATGATATCGCAAGATTATTACGAAAATGCCTCCACGACTGACGACCTCAGTGACGATTACGGCAACGAGCGCATCGAAGAACTCCTCAACGACTACCTCACGCAATCCGTCAAAGACATCCGATATATCATCGAAGTCAAGCAGCTCACCAAAGAGGGCATGGAATACCACGTCGACTACCAGTACATCTGGAACTTCCGCTATGAAGTCGCCGGGCAATCCTACTGGCAGTCCAAGAATGACACGAACCGCATCACGCTCATCAAAGAGGATGACGCCTGGAAGATCAAAAGCGGTCTGTGATTTGTTAGACGTGTCACGACACGCAAG
>JAFZFY010000217.1 GCA_017555665.1 Pseudomonadota bacterium
CCCACAGGAATGGGAATGGCAAAACTCATGAATGACAATCAGAACAACGACCGCTACGAATTTCGTATTTACAACACTCCCGAAACCGCCATTGTGGATTTGAAGAGTGGCGAGCTTGATCTTGCTTGTCTGCCCACCAATGCCGTCGCAAATGCGGTTGAAGGTTGGGTGTCTATAGGGGGCAAGTATGTATTGCGTCAAGGGGGAAAGTGAAAAAACTTTACATAGAGGTGATTTCAAGCGAAAACACCACTATCGCGGTTGTATTCTACCGCGCGTTAGAGTTCAATAAATAGTGTTTTCCTGAGGGTAACTGGGGCACCTCTTTGGTGCTGCCGTCAATTTTGGCGTATGTAAAGCGACGAGCGAATCGCTTGTACGCCGGTGTCTGACTGCAAGAATCCCTTAGCTATTTACGGTAGTCTCAGGCAGGCTGCCGTAAATCAGTTTAGCCTGCGCGTTTGCGAATTGGTCGCGAGTTCCAAGTCCAAGTTCGTGCATGCGTTTTGCTCCGATAGTCTGATGGAATGAGCGCATTTTGCGCTTGAAGAACGCCTCACTGTGGCGATTTGGTGTCGGATCGCCCCGAAGGATGTGCCAGCTATAAGTAAGAAGTTTCCTGCCGATTGCACATACGACCTTGTTGCGCGGCTTGCCTCGATTGACCATTGCCCAGCCCCACTTGCCGATATCCGAATTGGCGCATGACGTAAGAACCGACTGCCCCGCTTCGGTGAAGAAAAACTTCACGTCCCGTCGTCCTTCGCCATCGAGGGGCTTTTTGAGCCCGCCTCTTCTTCGGGCGTATTCCTCCTCTTCCCCACTCGAGTCCACGATAGGGGAAAATCCGCCATAGGCGGAAAGCTTCGAGGCTGTGGAGAACCTGTGTGGATCCTCGACCGCGGCGTCCAACGCAAAGGCGCCTTTGTAGTTTACGCCATGAAGCTGCATGAGCCTGAGCATCCTGGGATTGAAGAGGACGATTTCAGCGATTTTCCGGGAAATTTCCTTCTTGCGGTTGAACAGGCGGTCATAGTCGTCCAACAGCATCTCTAGCTGTTCCTTGGCGAAACCTCCTATGCCGGTTTCTGCGATCATCTTTCTTAGTGTAGCGGTTTTGGACGTAGCGTTTCTGATCGGCAGCTTGTAGCCCTTGCGACTGCAGATGTTCCAAATCCGGTTTGAGATGCGCGTGACCTCTTTTGACGTGTCGCGATAAGCGAACATGATGTCGCGGTATTCGGTGTACTTGTCGGACGGAGTCCAGACGAACTCATCAATATCTCCTTTGATATAGGCGAGAGCAAGATTTTTCGCATCTACAATGTCGCAAACCTTGCGTCTGCGCTCTTTGTTGGCGATAATGTCGGCACGGACGATTTCCGCACGGTATCCAGCCTCATTGAGCATCTTTTTGAGAGTTGCCGAGTTGGTGGACGACTCGATGATGGTGATCGAATCTGGATCGACGCATCGCTCGTACGTCTTCACCATCGCTTCGATATCCAAGCACTTGATTTCTCTGTGAATGCAAGCGTTGAACCTGTCCGACCAGTCCCAGATTGAGATGGCCAGTTTCCTTGAGTGTGCGTCCATGCCGATGACATAGCGCGGTTCGTCCTCTATGTTCCGGCGTCGCAGTTGCTTTTTCGCGTTCATTGTGCTACCTTAATGGGTGCTGCCGTGTATTGGAGTAGGCGGTCTGCAAGGTTGCATTCAAGTATTCGGGGTCTTTCGCCCCAAGCAGGTGGTTTCCGCCGGCGCTCAAACAGACCCGCGAGCGTGAGCCGCGTAAGCGGCCTGGCTCATGTCCCCAACGAGCGTCTCCCATGCGTACAGCAAGTGTTAACCTGACACCTGCTGTTCCGTATCATACTCCAATACGCGGCAGTCTTTCAACCCCGAGTACTGTTTCTTTAAAAGAAACGCGCAATATAATACCAACAGACCCTTCGGACGCGGCAGACGCAAGAGTTAGCCTGCGTTGGAATTCATAGGGTGTGTCCCTTCGATATCACTCAATTTGTTGCCGCTTTAGGGAGGATCACGAAAACAGCTTTTTGCTATTGCCAAGTGGAGCGACTTTTGCGCTTGCAACCGTGGGCAGTATTGCTCCGGTTCTGGGCACACCAATAAAAATTGGGTACTATTTCTTCCTTGTCGAATGAAAAGGGGATTTGAGCGGATTGGGGAGATATGGTAAAATACCGCCCAAATTTTTAAAGCGGCATTTGGCCGTACTGTAAAAGAAAGGGCAAAAAATGGGAATTTTCAAAGCGTACGACATCCGTGGCATCTATGGCACGGAACTAACTGAAGACATCTTCTACAAGATAGCCAGGGCTTATGCCCGTTTCCTTGGCAATCCCAGGAAGATTGCCGTCGCGCGCGATTGCCGCAAATCGTCAGATTCGCTTTTTGAGGCGTTTGCAAAAGGTCTCAACGATCTTGGTGTGGACGTAATTGATATCGGTTTGGCATCCACGCCGATGAGTTATTTTGCCAACGGTACGCTCAAGCCTGACGGTTCCGTAATGATCACCGC
>JAFZFY010000218.1 GCA_017555665.1 Pseudomonadota bacterium
CGGCGTGCTTGACGGCCTTTCGGTGGCCACCGATGGCGAGTCAGGCGCGGTCACGCTGGGCGGCTATCCGCTCTATCCCGAACTGAAGTTCGCGCTGACGAACAAGAACACGACGCGCGTGACCGATCTGTCCAGTTCGGCGCCGCTTTCGATCGCCTCCGTGTCACTGCAAAACCATGTACATCAGGTTGTGTCGGTATCTGCTGCGGATGCTGCGGCCATTGTGGGGGCTGCGGCTTCCGGCTCTGCGGCAACCACAGCCATGACAACGGGGACGCCGAAGTAAACATATATTTGTGCGGCGTATGCAATAGCCGCACGCGCAAGGCGTATTGGCCGCAGGCCAATAGCCGCGCCAAAGAGGATGCGGTACAGCGATGAGATCGACAGGATCGTCATCGAGGCTGGGCAGGATGTGCTGGCTATGATTTGAGCAGTTTGATCAAGCGGCAATATACCGAGTGGTTAAAGATGCGTTTTTTCTTGCACTTGATGAGACCGGTGTCCTAAAAAGGAAGTTTGTTGCAAGCAACTTGATAACAGTCGCAGGCACGGGGATTTAGCACGCTTTAGCGTGGCATAAGGGCGTAAACGCAACTACCCGCAACCCGTTTACATAACGCATCCGCCGTAAAAGCGTCGCAAAACCGCTTGAAATAAGGACTTGCCAAGCGCATCCCACTTCGATTAAATCAGCGGGATTTTTCGGGACAGCGTTTTGTCTGTATCGGAAACCAGGCCGGATTTGGATTCCGGTTGTGTGCATCCAGCCATCGTAGGCGTTTCAAGGTCAGTATCAATCATGGAAGTTCAGGAAACGGAGACGTTATCTGCCTCGGGCGTTCAATCGGACGCACTTACCCCCAGCGACGGCAGTAGCGTCACGCCTCAGGAAGAGGCGCCCAAGCGCGTCATCAGCGGTTTTTCCGCAACGATGGTCGTGATCGCGAGCATGGTCGGCACCGGCATTTTCACGACGACAGGCATTCTTTTGGAGCAAGTGCCATCTGCATCCGCAGTGCTTTGGTCTTGGATTATCGGCGGTGTCGTCGCATTCTTTGGAGCGCTCTCGTATGCAGAACTCGTCGCGATGTACCCCAAAAATGGCGGCGAATATCAGCTTCTTTCGACGATTTATCATCCGGTACTGGGCTTCGTCGCCGGTTGGATTTCGCTGATCGTCGGATTTTCCGCGCCAATCGCGTCTGCGGCTATGGCATTCGGCAAATATGCGACCCACAGCCTGCCCGGCCTCAGCGAGTTTTGGGCTGCATTTGCGGTCATCATCGCGCTCTCAATCGTGCATGCGGTCAAGGTCACGTTTGGCAGTGCCGTTCAGAACGTCTTCACGGTGCTCAAAATCTTGCTCGTCAGCGGATTTATCGCGGGCGGCCTGATGCTTGGTGATTTTTCGCACATCACCTCAAATGCGCCGATGGACACTTGCTTGACGATGCTCACGCCGGGCTTCGCTGTCGGCCTGATTTATGTCACTTATGCCTATACGGGCTGGAATGGCTCGGCATATATCGCTGGCGAAATCAAGAATCCGTCCAAGGCATTGCCGAAAGCGCTTGCGCTGGGCACGCTAATCGTGACCTTGATTTATCTCGGCCTCAATGTCGTATTTCTTTCATCCGCGCCAGTCTCCGATCTTTCCGGGTCTATCGAAATCGGCGCTGTCGTCGCCTCGTCTTTCTTTGGCGAGGGCGCAGGACGCGTCTTTTCTGCAGTCATTGCCCTGCTGCTGATAAGCTCCCTCTCCGCCATGATTATGGCTGGCCCGCGCATCTATCAAGCCATGGGCGTCGACTACCCCATCCTCAAGACCTTATCTCGCCGAAAGGGCGATTCCGGGCCGTTTTACGCAATCATCCTTCAGGCTGTCATCGCAATTCTGATGCTGATGACGGCGCGTTTCGACGAACTCATCACCTATATGGGGTTCACGCTTTCGGTCAATGCAGTGCTCACGGTCATCGGCGTTTTCATCATGCGCCGCAGGCTCCCGAATGCCGAAAGACCTTACAAATGCTGGGGTTACCCGGTCACGCCTATTCTCTTCATCCTGCTTTCCCTCTGGATGATCATCTTCACGTTCATTCAGACGCCCGGCGTTGCGCTTGCCGGCGCTGGAACAATACTTTTGGGCGTAGGGCTTTACTTTGTCGCAAAACCGAAAAAAGCCCCCGAAATCAGCAAATGAGCTTTTGGTGCCGGCCGCTTGTGCTTCGCACTACGCGCCGGTTCCGCACTATGCCGCTTTTGGCGGCATACGCGCGGAAAAAACATTGGATGGCAGTGCATTCTGGTATAGGCTAATTGCCAAGATATGGTATTTAGCCGCCGTTGAGCTTCGCATCTCAGAACCTGACAGCCGGCTATAACGCCGGCTGTCGTACATTTACACATTCGATTGGAGTCCGCCCTATGATCTTAGACAATCAAATGAGCTCAGCCATGTGCGTCGCCCTCAAGGACGCGCAGAACCTTGCGCAGCAGAATCATCAGGAAATGATTGAGATCGAGCATGTCCTGTTGAGCATTCTCGCTCAGGAAGGCCATGTGCTCAACATGTTCAGATCGCTCGGTATCGATGCGAATTATCTGATTCGCCGCCTTGAACGCGAGACAGAAAACCTGCCCAAATCCTTCAAAAATACGCCGGCTATTCCTGGCATGCGTCTCGAACAGGCGCTCCAATTTGGTCTCGACAATGCCCTGAGCAACGCGCGCCATTACTGCGAAACGCCCGACTTTATTGCGGGTGTGACGCGCATCCCCGGGGGCAACGCGGCCATCATGCTTCGCTCGCTCAACCTGACCGCGCTGTCTGTACAAGGTCTCGTGATGCGTCTGCAACTCGCATCCGAGCCCGTCAATACCAACGGTTCGCCGTTTGTCATGGCCTATCAGACGCCAGCTACAAACGCCACAAACGCGCAGAACACGACATTTGGCAGCCCCCAGCCCTCCGCGTTTGGCACGCCCTATGGCGCACAGCAACCCCCAGCGCATCCGTATGCACAGCCGATGAATGCCCAGAATGCGCAGGCAGGAACGGTTGCAAATAACGCGCAGGCACAGGTGTTCACGACATGGCGGCCGCTTCCCTCGAACCTTCAGTTCGTGCGCCAGATGACGACCGACTGGACGCTCCTAGCCACGCAAGGAAAGCTCCGTCCCTGCCAAGAACGCGATGCCGAAATCAGGCATCTCATCCAGATCCTGATGCGCAAATCGAAGAATAACCCGGTCATCGTCGGGCCGATCGGTGTGGGCAAAAACACCCTCGTCATGGGACTTGCCCAGCGCATCGTGCGCGGAGACGTGCCTGATCGCTTCAAGAATACCTCACTTCTCAAGCTCGACTCCGCAAACGTGATCGGCAGCGCAAAATACAGAAGCGCACTCGAAGAGAGTTTTAAAAATCTCATCGCCGATATCGTCAGTGCCAACGGCAGAGTCATTCTCTATATCCCAGATTTCTTCACGTTTTCGACGATTTCCAATGATGTCATCACCATTCTTGAGCCTTATCTCGTGCGCGGCGACATTCTCATCATCACGACGGCATCGCAGAAAGACCAGAAAAAAATGTTCGATGACAAGCCGGTTTGCGACAAGCTCTTCAACGTGCTCACGCTCGAAGAGCCGACAGTCGAACAGGCAACCGAAATGCTCCTCGGCATCAAGGCGATCTACGAAGTCCATCATGGCGTGCCCATCTCTGACGAAGCGGTTTCGGCTGCCGTCACACAGTCCAAACGATATCTGACCACGCGCAAACTCCCGGATAAGGCCGTTGATCTGCTCGATGAAGCCGCCGGCAAAGTCCGTATGGAACTCGATGCGCCGCCGGCAGCCGGCGATGCCATTGCTGACCGCATCAACGATATCCGCCTGGCGCTTTCCACGCTCTCTAAAACACAGTCGCCGCAGAATGATAAAAAACGCGCGGATCTCGAACTCGAACTGCGCCAAAAAGTTGAAGAACTCGAAGAATTCAAGCGCCAGTGGAAAATCGAAAAAGATGCCATCGCAGAAATCACGGCGATCAAATCAGCCATCGAACGCGCCTGTGAGGAAATGGAACAGTGCCGTCAACGCGGCGATGTCAATGGCGAACAGACGATCAGATACGGCAAATTGCTCGATCTCCAAGCGAATCTCAAACGCCTGGAAGCACAGCTCGACAGCAAACCCAGACTCGTCAAGAACTCAGTCGGTCCCAATGAAATCGCAGAAACAATCGCGCTCTGGACTGGCATCCCCGTCTCCAAGATGATGGAAGACGAGATCAACAAACTCCGCCAGATCGAGGATAAACTCAATTCCAGAGTCATTGGTCAGGAACACGCCGTCAAAGCCGTTGCATCCGCTGTACGCCGTTCGCGCACAGGCCTGCAGGATCCCAACCGCCCGATCGGATCATTCATCTTCCTCGGGCCGTCTGGCGTCGGCAAGACAGAACTCGCCAAGGCGCTTGCGGAATTCCTCTTTGACGACGAAAACGCCATTGTTCGCCTCGACATGAGCGAATACATGGAAAAACATGCAGCTGCCAAGCTCATCGGCGCGCCTCCGGGGTACGTCGGACACGAAGATGGCGGCGTGCTCACCAATGCTGTCATGGAAAAACCCTATTCGGTCGTCCTCTTCGATGAAGTCGAAAAAGCACACCCGGATACGTTCAATGTCCTCCTGCAGCTCCTCGATGACGGCCGTCTTACCGATTCCAAAGGCCAAGTTGTCGACTTTAAGAACACGATCGTCATCATGACGAGCAACCTCGGTTCTCGCTCGATCCTTGAATATGTCGACACCGATCCTGAGCGCATGCAGAAAGAAGTCATGGACGCACTCCAGGGGCATTTCCGTCCGGAATTCCTAGGCCGTATCGATGCCAAGATCATCTATCACGCCCTGACAAAAGACAATCTCCGAAAGATCCTCCCGCTCCAGATGAAGCGCATCCACAAACTGCTCGGCGGCAGAGGCATCAAGCTCAACATCACGAAATCTGCAGAAGATTTCCTCGTTGATGTCGGCTACAAGCCAGCATTCGGTGCACGTCCGATCAAACAGGCGATTATTGATCACATTCAAGAACCGCTCTCCAATCTTCTCATTGAACAGAATTATCCAGAGGGCACAATCCTCGAAGCTGTTCACAATGAGAACGATAACACACTGATATTCTTGAATAAAACCGTAGCCCCCGTTCAGCCGGCTGAGGATTCCCCCTTCGAGAAAATCTAGAAAGTTTCTACCAAACACATAGACGGGCGACCCGAAGCGGTCGCCCGCATTTTTTTATGAACGCGCATGAGTCATAAATTTTTGCTTGTCCTCACGTGTACCACGTTCCTATGTGCCTGCAACGAATCGAGACCTTGGACAGATGCGCTCCGCGCGGATCCAGCCAGTTCCGAGATCCTCTATCAGGCAGCCCCCGAAGCCGCAGAACGCATCGAAGCCGCATGGTATCCGCAAGCCGCGATCGCACTGGATGCAAACAAGATCCTTTATGCCGCCCAAGGCACGCGAAAACTCATCGAACTCGACACGCGGCAGCACACGCAGACCGTGCGCTTTGACCTCTCTCCTTACGAGCCAGACCTCAACCCTGCATCGGCATTTGACGAGCCTTGGGGCGAAGCCCTTATTCGCGCCGATGACGACTGGCTGATCGTTGCATCTGCCTCCCGTGCCCTGCTCTGGATCAATCTTCAGACTGGCGAGATTCTCACGGTTGGAAAGACGGGACAGAAGGGCGCAAGCATCCCGCAAGAGGGCACGACGCTCCACGATATCGATTTTTCTCTATTTTCAGGCATCGGCCGCTCTGAACACGGCTTCGCCCTGGTCCTCGGAAACCAGATTTTTGAAGTCCCGTGGCACGGCGAGCACCCAGATACCTTATGGCACAAGCCGCTGACACATCTCGCAGGCTCGCTTGAAGATACCGACAAGACCGCGCCAAACGATGCCCAAAAAGTCGCGCTCCGCTTCTCTGAATTCACGCACTTTGCCCAATATAAAGGCTATCTCTGCTTCTGGACACCGCCCGCCTTGCGCGCCGTCAAAGACGGGAAAATCTACATCATCACGGGGTTCGGCTACACCTCTCCGAATGGGAATCTGGAAGACTTTTACGCGCAGGGGCTCCCGTCTTCGCCCAAACTTGTCCCCCTTGGCGACTCGCTCTACACCCCCTACTGGAACGACGAAAGCGCACTCCTCAAGATCACGGTCGATGCGCTGAATGAGCATTCAGCGACCGGCAGCCTGGATCTGCTCTACCCCAACGCTGGCACGCTACGTCACCTCAACGCATGGGACGATGATCTGCTCTCCACAGACACGGATGCAGGCGCATTCTGGCGCATCTCGACGGATTCTGGAACCGCACAACGCCTGTTTGGGCCGGAAGATGCCGAAACGAGATTTCAAAGCCTCAATGACCCGGATTCGCCTTATGAGCCTCACGCGATTCTGGCACCGCTCAGCCTGGTCACCTGGCAAAAAGGCGCATCTGCGCTGGTCTATTCGCCCACGGTCAAACGCCTTTCCATGATGTCGCTTTCGACGGGAAACATCCTGCCATTCTATCAGGGCAGCATCCGCCATATCGCCTCAGATCAGGATGCCCACGTCTGGTTCACAAACTACAGCAGCCTCTATTTTTTGTCGCTCGACAAAGATAACGCGCTTGACCTGTCTTATGTCTCGTCATTTTTCAAACGCCCGGAAGTCATGGGCGTGCCATGCAAGCGCAAAACTTTTGCGCTGACCGAAGCTCCGCAGATTCGCGCCACATCGACCGGCATGTATCTCTATGCGCCGGAAGCGAGTCGCGTATTCGGCTTCAACAAAACCACAGACACGCTCAATGTCGTGCACGAAAACGGCTGGATCGATCCCGAAAATGCCGAAACGTTCTACAAAGGCGGCATGCCAACCCATCTGATCCAGTTCTGGGATACCAACGATGTGGCCGAAGCCGTCGTGCTCCAGAAGACTGGACGCCAATACCTGTTCATCGGCAATCTCTCGTCCAAAGCCTTGAAACTCGTGGGCAACACAGTTTCACCCAACGTATTTGTCTCGATTGCAAGCGATGAGATCGGCGAAATCACAGCACTAGCGCTGACTCAAGACAACCGTGTTGCCGTCGCCTCGACGCAAGGCGTGTTCATCACAGCAGAGGACGGCACATGGCAAAACGTCTCAAATTGCCCGATACCCGATGAAGAAAGCCCCCTGGAAGCCCTTTCGGTTTACGGCACCGGAGACGATCAGATCTTTGTGGCACGGCTCGACGGTCAGGCGCATTTCTGCGCGTCGGACCAGACGACACATGGCTGGACATCGCTCCATGCCGAACGCCTGCTCATGTGCGGCACGTCCCGAACTGCCATCACCCTTGCGGATGGCCAGCTATGCACGCATGATCTGACACAGAACACGGCAAAACAGTGTGCCGCCCCTCTGGCAGACATCGACATCCAGGATATGACATGCGACGGTTCTTACGTCTATCTCTCCGGGTACACAGACGGTGGCGATGCCATCATCAGGCGAGTGCCTCGCTCCAATCTGTCCAAACAGACGGACTATCTGGGCATGGGCAGCGGCCATCCCGACAAGATCGAGATCCAGAACGCCAGGCTCGGCACGGCTCCCGGAAAGATCGCAGTCGATGCCCTGCGCCGTCTCTATTTCTGGATGAAAGACACCTGCACCGTATGGCGCATCGATGATCCCGTGACAATGGACGCCGACACGCCGGTGTACCGCATTTTGACGGATGACCGCCTCTGTGCCGAGAATGCCGCGTTCACAGTATCGCCGGATGGAGATATCGCGCTGACCGTAGGGAAAACGCTTTACCGATATGACGGCCAGACGCTCCAGTCTTCAGGGGAGTTTTCGGGGAACGTCATTGAGCTGGAAGCCATCGGCAGCCGCTTTGCCGCGCTGACGACAGCCGGAATCGAGACCTGGGCTGATCACGACATCACTTTGGCCGCCAAATCCCCCATAACGCTGGATGAAAGCGCGATCGATTTTGCCATATACGGCGATTACCACCCGCGCATGGTCCAGTCCCCGAAAGAGAACGCCGTGCTTGTGCCGGTGTATCAAAACAACCTCGTGTTGAAATTATCCCTTTAAATCGCGTTTCAGAGCCGTGTCACGATACGGGGCTACTCGCCTATGCCTGCGGCATACGGCTCGTTAAAACCGTTAAGCCCCGTGTCACGACACGGGGCTACTCGCCTATGCCTGCGGCATACGGCTCGTTGTGATCGCAATAAACCGATGCATGAAACGGCGATTTAGTGTATGAAAATGCTCTAATAATGCGCGCCGTAACGCAGATAGGCGCGCGACGGAGCGTATGGCCGCAGGCCATAGCGGAGTCCCACTGCGTCGCGTATGGCCGCAGGCCATAGCGGAGCCCCACACGCAAAATAAAGAAGATGTCCAAGCTCAAGAAACTTCAGAAAAAAGCTGAATATTACAAAAGCGCGCTGAACTCTCTGAAAGATTACGGCGGAAATGCCGAACTTGCGAGAGGCATTGCCAGAATCGCACTGCGGAAACCAAGCGACATCTTTAGAAAACTCCGCTGGAAGGCCGTGGGGTCGCTGGGAAATGTCGAGTATGTCGAGTTGAAGTTCCCGAAATATACGCTTCTTGTGGATCCGAACGATCAGGGGATCGCCGCTGAGTTGGCCGTCGATCATGTGCATGAGCCGTTTGGCACGGCCATTTTGAAGAGCATTCTGCGCGACGATATGACGATCGTCGAGATCGGCGCGAACATCGGCTATTACACGCTTGAAGAAGATACGCACGTAAATGTCCGGCTGATCGTCGCGATCGAGCCAAACCCCTCAAGTTATGAGCTTCTCTCGCAGAATGTCTGCCTCAACGACGCGATGGCCAACCTCTATAACGTGGGAATCAGCGATACGGACGGCACGCTGCCTTTCTATATCTCAAAGCATTCAAACATCTGCAGCATCACGCCAAGGGCGGATTACGAGAAAAAGATCGATGTGCCGGTCATGAAGCTCGACACGCTGCTCGACCGTGAAAAGATCGAAGCCGTTGACCTGATCCGCATGGATATTGAGGGGCACGAGATCAACGCGCTTCGCGGCATGCCAGAAACCCTGGCAAAACATCGCCCGTGGCTCTGTCTCGAATACCACACGCCGATCATTTCACCGGAGGACAGGGAGTTTTTCATCTCGACGCTCGAAGCGCACGATTACGAGTTGAAGTGTTTCACGTTCAGATGGAGCGATTACATGATTTTCGGACACAATATCGCCGACCGGAACAAGGTCGTCATGACGGGAAATCTTCGAGAAGTGCTTGAAAGCATACAGAATCAGGTCCTTCTGCTGTTCATCGCGCCGCGCGAGACAGTATTTGAACTTCCGGCATTATGAGCGATAAGATAGCGTCCTGGCTGTACGATGACACGCCACTCAAGCACAAGATTGTACGGCTCATTTTTTTCCTGACATCATTCTCGTGGACGTTTAATCCGCGCCAGGACTACACCTATTCAGGTGGCGACACACCGATTGAAAAGATCATTACCCGGATGATCCCGATGCTTATCGTGGCGGTCTATGCCATGACGTGCAAGCATCACCATGAGCTTCGGCGGCTCTTCAGGCCGGGGCTTTGGCCGCTTTTGTGGTACGTCCTGTTCGCCGTGTTATGCGGTTTTTCTGGCATCCAGCCGGCGTTATGCGCATGGAAAGGCGCGGAAATCATTATCGCCGTGATGTTTTTTTGCGTGGCATGCCGTGATGCAGACTCGACGCGCAAGGAATTTGTCGCATTTGTCAAGCTATCCGAGATCCTTATCTGGATCACAGTATTTCTCGCCATTATCCAGCCCAGTCTCGGTCTGAGGCATTCGCCGTCTGTGCTGCCGTGGCTTCAAGGCTATCTGCCGATCATCAACCCGAACGCACTCGGGTTCATGTCGGTGCTCGTGCTGACGCGCCTTCTTTTTCTGCCTGCACGGTACAAAGCGCTTCGCGTGATATTCACGGCTGGCACGCTGCTGTGCGCCCAGTCGAGGACATCGTATGCCGTGATGATCGTCGCCCTTGGGATCTATATCATCGAAGGTCTGCGGGCACGGCAATTCGGCAGGGTCATCATATCTTTTGGCTTTGCGATCATCGCGCTGATCTTCGCCATGGGCTGGCACGAGACGATTTTGCAGATCGTCATGCGTGGCCAGAGCACCGAGGACATGAGTTCGCTATCAGGACGCACGGACTACTGGGAATATGCCCTGGAACACGTCTCATGGGTGGGCGGTGGTCTGGCAACCGGTTCGCGAAGCCTGATTTTTGAAGCCGACACGGCCTTTATCAAGGGAACTGTCAACATGCACAATTCCTTTATCGAGGCACTGATGGGCGGCGGTTATATCGGAGCCATCCCGTTTATTGCCCTGATCGGCATCAACATCTTCAGACAAGGCCTGCATATCTTTACCAAACCGAGTGTTTTTGAAGGCATGTTCCTCGTGTGCGCGATCAGTTTTGCCGCACGCGGCATGACAAGCGTCGTGCTCGCGATTTTCTCGCAGGACTTCAACAACATGCTGTTGCTCTGGTTCTGGCTGTACACGCGCAATATCGGGGAGGATAAAAAATCCCGGCCGGAACGTCCCAAACCCATGCCCTACGAAAAAACTCTTGCGGAACAGGCATTGGAAGCACCTAAATGACTTGTCAATCAGCGCATTCGGAGTAAAAGAAGCGGCGTTTTTGACGTGACTTGGAGCACTCATGAAAACGAATCATCAATTTTTTATCGATATCGCGAATTTCCCGAACAAACTCTGCATTTTCAGACTGGTCGTGATCCTGATCAGCGTCACCTGCTTTTTGTGCGGCCTGCCCGTGACGGCATCCATCATCGGGCTCATTGCCGGACTCACGGACAAGTGGGACGGCATCTATGCCAGAAAGCACAACATGTGTACGGAGTTGGGGGCACTGCTCGATCAGATTTCAGACCTGCTGTTCAATTTCTTTGTGATCAGCGCGGCCGTGTGTATGGGCGTATGGCCGATCTGGGTGCTCTTCTTGTGGGGGTTCCGCGATCTTTCCGTGCTCTGCATGCGCACCTCTGCGGGGCAGCTCGGCTTCACGATCCCTTCCAGTTTTCTCGGAAAAGTCGCAACCTTCGAGATGTTTTGCGCCCTCTTCTTTATGCCGCTCGACTGGGCACTGAACAATCCCGACTACATGTATGCCGAGTATGTTCAGGCGCATTTCCACCCCTACATCGGCATCGGCATGCACTGGCTGGCATTTCTCGGCATACTCGTCGGCATCGGCATGCAATATGTGACGGCGATCAAATATGTCCGCACCTACATCAACAAATATGATGAAGCCGTGCGCGATAAAAAAGCCGCCGATACCGCCGATGCGACGCTTGATCACGCCTCAGGAACGGACGTACACACGGCAGACAGCGATGCCGATAAAGCCTCAGAAACGGACGCACACACGGCAGACAGCGATGCCGATAAAGCCTCAGAAACGGACGCACACACGGCAGACAGCGATGCCGATAAAACAGACGCATAAGTACACTGCCCTCATTGGGGCCGCTTGAATAAACAGAAACACCTATGAAATGCATTCTCTATATTCCCACATTTGAATGTGCCAACACTCGTGCCAGCAACATTTCGGCGGAACGAGTCGGCGGTCTTACGCTTTATGAACGCGCTTGCCGAAGTATTCAGCGTGCCGATATCGAAGAGCTCATCGTGGCCAAACCGGCATCCCTTGAGCTTCACGAGGATCCCTTTGTCACGCTCCCCAAGCAGTTTTTCGAGTACAACCTGCGCATTCACGAGATTTCCCAAGACCTGAAGGAAGCTGTCGGCTATGAGCCATGCATGATCTGCGTCTTGGATGGCGTTTACTCGCCAGACTGCTTCAAGATGCGCCCGCTCGGCGCTGATGTCAGGATCGTAGCCAATGGCGAGCCTTCCGGCATTTATTTTGTAGGCGCGCATTCGTTTGAAAAGATACTCGATTCGGAAGAAAGCCTGGATTCACTTGAAGTTGAAGTCACTGAGACATTTGCTGCGCCAGACAAGACGGTCTATCACCGCATGCTGAGTGCCGATGATGCCAAGATCGGCCTGTCGCTCCTCATCAAAGCGCTTAGAAAGCCGCTCGGCCGTGATGCAGACGGTCTCGTGGCATACGCGATCAACCGTCACTGTTCGCTATTTATCACCAAACGCATCGCCAACACGTTCATCACGGCGAACATGGTCACGGCAATCGGCCTCCTCATCGGGTTGGCTGGTGCGGCATTCATGTTCCTCGGAAATCCCGACAACAACAGATATTTTATGGCCCTCGGCGTTCTGCTCTGGCAGATCTCTTCCATTGTCGATGGCATCGACGGAGAACTCGCCAGACTCCGCATGAATCCGAGCCATAAGGGCGAATGGTTCGATACCATTTCCGATGATGTCACCAATATTGCTTTCCTCATCGCGCTTGGACATGCCGTCTCTCAGAGCGCAAGCATGCCTTTCTTCCAAGAGATGACCATACCTTATATCGGCTGCAATCCGTGGTTTATCATCACATGTGGCGTTGCGCTCGTGAACACCATCGCGGTGATCTGGTTCTATCGCGAATTCGTCAAGATGGGCATTGCCAGTCACAATCACTTCGAATGGGGATTTGAGACTGATAACAAGACCAATCAAAAAGAAGAAAAGCGCAATATCTTTAAGCGAAGTCTGGAGCGCGTTGCCGGCGGTTTCGCCATGATTGCAAAGCGCGATTCTTATACTTTCATGATTATGGTGCTCGTCATCATTGGGCTTTCGATACCGGCATACTTCATCATGGCGGGCGGCGCATTCCTCGTGGGTATTGGCGGCATCATCGCGCTATCCAATAGAGCAAGAAAGCTCGCCAAAAAGAATAACAAAGAGAAGCAGCCGGCACATAACGAAGCTGAAAAAGCAGGCGAATCGAATCAGAAGCCAGAAGCGGCAGATCAAGCAGCCGAGGTTACCGAACAAGCTGCCGAGGCATCGGATCATATTGCTGAAAAAGCAGAGGCTGCCGATGCTGCAGGGGATGTCGCCAGTGAAGCGGATGCGTAAATTGGAGCATAATTTATCCAATCGATCGTCGATTGGATAAATCGCGCACCACGCCAAATCGTTCAGTTTTGGTCAGATTCATCGTAATCCGTTGAAATTGCAACCAAATTGAAATTTATTTCATCTGATGTTTTTTGGCGTGCATTCTGCAAATGCAAGGCACGGCATTTTTGTGCCTTTTTTTATCACACGAAGCTCATACCAAAGATTTGGAGATACCATACATGGATGATTATTCCGGGCACTATTGCCTGATGTGTCCAGGACCTGTAAATGTCTCGCAGAGGGTCATGCAAGCCATGATCGGAAGCGAGATCGGACACCGAGAGATCGAGTTTTCCGCGCTGCTGGAAAATATCCGCCGTAATTGCCTAAAGATCATGAATCTCCCGGAAACGTCCTATGCGATGGTCGTCATCACCGGTTCAGGCTCGGCAGCCAATGAAGCCGTGATATGCAGTGCCATTCAGCCCGATGATGTCGTTCTGTCACTGGCGACTGGTGAATTTGGCAGAAGGCTTGGCGATATCTCAAAAATCTACAATCCCAATACGGTCATACATGCCCAGGAATGGGGCACGCCGCTTGATCTCGCCTGGGTCGAAGATTATCTTCGCACACACCGCGTGGACTGGGTCACGATGGTTCACAACGAGACATGCACAGGCGAGCTTCAGCCGGTGCGTGAAGTCGGTGCGCTTTGCAAAAAATACGGTGCTAAACTTTTTGTCGATGCCGTCAGCAGCTTCATGGCAGATCCGCTCGACCTCGTCGATTGCAACGTCACGTTTATGAGCACGTCTTCCGGAAAAGCGATCGGCATGGCCCCCGGACTATCGCTCGTCGTCGGTAAAATCGATGCCTTTGAAGCCCTCACGCACTATCCTGTTCGCAATTACTATTTAAGCCTGGCACGGCATTATGATTTCTTTGTCAACAAGCGCCAGACCCCGAACACGCCAGCCATTGCCCTGTTCATCGCGCTCAACGAAGCACTCCGCATGATCCTTGAGGAAGGCATACAGGAACGTCTGGCGTTTCAGGCACAGAAAGCTGCGCAGTTCCGAAACGGCATATGCTCGCTCGGCCTGTCGCTCCTGCATCCAGATCACGTGTTATCCAATGCAGTCTCGACCGTGATATTGCCCGAACATACAGGTTTTTCTGAACTCCGAGAAGCCTTGCGATCAAGGAATTTCATCGTCTATGGCGGCAAAGGCCCGCTTATGGACAAGGTTTTTCAGGTTTCCACGATGGGACATGTCGATCTGAATGATGTCAATGCCCTGATTGACGCGCTTCGCGATATCCTGGCAGATCACCTGCATTCTGTCGCCTAAAGGCGTATGCATGCGGATATCGCGCATGCACCGCATCTGCATGTCATGCCGTACACCATTCGTGTATGGTCAGACCGTGAAGATTCCGCATTTTTGCTTGCACGCGTCATGCGTGCAAGCACTCGGATCATGCCCCTTCTCCGGCACGCTCACGTCTGCATTCATATTCCCCAAATGCCTGGCCGAAATCTCCCTTTTCGAGCGTGTTCAAGGGGGGAATCGCAACATATCCAAAGCGCACTGAATAATCGTGTAAAGATGCAAATAATTATGTAAAATAGAGCGCTCAAATATGAGCATTTTGGAAACCATACCAGGGATCGATC
>JAFZFY010000219.1 GCA_017555665.1 Pseudomonadota bacterium
CAGGTTTTCGGCTGCTGCCAACATTTGGAGTAAATACGTTATGTTCCACGCATGCGTTACAAGCCTGTTCGCTGTCGATAGCCTGGGTGTGTTTGGTTTTCATGGCGGATTCGATTTCTTCAAGGCGTTTTGTTTCTTCGGAAACACGAGATTCTAAACTCTTTATGTTTTCATCTTTTTTTTGTAGCTCTTCCGAGCATATTCGATCGATTGCTTCTATGTCATGGGTATTAAATGTCATATCCCAATAATTATTTTTGTCTTCAATGCCATATTTATAGGATTGCATTTGGGTGTTGCGTTCGACTTCGCTCTTAGGGCATCCATTGGGTTCAGCGAAGGCCGTAGAACTAAACAGAAATGCTACTAGTAATAGTAATGCACCTGATTTATATCTTATGTTTGTTTTCTTCGGGCGGGTGTACATATCCTCTCTCCTAATGACTTTTGCATAATATTATATTATGCGTTTTATGGCTAAGACTTCACGCGAATATCCGATAATTTTGCTTGAAACTTCAGGACTTCTTCAAGTGAAGTCTTATAAAATGTGGATGCTCTATACAATAATGCGTGGCAGTGCGCAATTCATTTTTGAGATGCTTGGCTGTTGCGTAAGGAAATGTGCCGCAGGCACTTGCAAGTGTTGGTGCGAGGCGGCGTATCGCGAAGCGATAGCCGCCTGCAGGCGGGCGTATCGAGCGCAGCGAGATAGCCCGACAGCGAGCGGTGGTGCCGTGAAACGGCACGACGCGAAGCTCAGATGAGATTTAGAATTTCGAGGAGATTTGCGGGGCGGAGAAGTTTCGGGTGTTCGGGGAGCGTGACGTGCTCGTGCTGCCATGTGTGATCGGCGGGGATGTAGGCCGCCCAACCGCCGAGCTGGAGGATGGGGAGAACATCGGATTTTGGCGAGTTTCCGACCATGAGGAGCGTGCTTGGGTCGATTTTTTCGTGCGCGAAAAGGGCTGAGTAGGTTTCGGGCGATTTGTCGTGGACCACGAAATACTCGATGTCTTGATTGAGCGGGGAATTCTTGAATTTTCGCTGCTGCTCGTTCAACTCGCCTTTTGTGATGATGACGACGCGGTAGTTTTTTTGAAGCGTGTGGAGCGTTTCGATGGCGCCGTCGAACATGACGGTTGGGACAGAGAGCAGGAATTTGCCGATATCGACGATTTTGATGATGGCGTCGGCGGGGAGCGCGGGGACGCACTCTGCGGCGCATTCGAACATCGACATGGTCATGGCTTTTGCGCCATAGCCGAGGCAGTCCATGTTCTTGGTTTCTACGGCGAAGAAGTGCGATTTGAGGTCTGGATGCCCGAGATCTCGCATGATGTCGTAGAAACGTTTTTCGGCTTCCGAATAGAAGCGCTGGTTTTCCCAGAGGGTGTCGTCGGCATCAAATGCGATGCAAGTCAGTGGAATGTGTTTTCCCATAATGCTTTGAAAAATGATAAGGTCTGTGGGGCGGCGATATGCCTTGAATGGATATTAAGCTGTCGAGGAATTTTTTGCGAGAATCAGATGTAAAAGAGGGACGAGATGCCCAGAATCGTATGGATATTGTTGAGTTTGGTCTTTGTGTTGAGCGGTTGCCAGAAAACGCCGCAGGAAGTGACACCAGCGCCTTCTGCGTCTTCTGCGCCGACGGTGGACCCGGATGGGAAGGCGTTTACTGGGCGGGCTCCGATCATGGAATCGGGGAATCTGCTTGTCAATTCTGGATTTGAGGCTGGGCTTGTGGACTGGAAGTGGCTTGACTGGTCGAAGGGGTGGGCGCCGTTCGAGCTTTCGACCACGCATGCCTATGAAGGTCTGCAGTCGCTTCATCTGCCGATACTTTCGAAGGACAAGCGCCAGACTGTGGTGTGGGGCGGCGTGAAGGAATTGACAATTCCTGCGGAGATTCCTGAATGTATTGAGGGATATTATTTCGTGGAGAATTGGGACACGGGGAATTGGAAGCAGTATTTGCAGCTCGTCGTGATCGATTTGTCGCATCCCCTTGGGGAGAAGCAAGGGGATGCGCAGCTTCGCTATATTATTTCAGGGAGCAAGGAGCCGCCGCTGTCGATCAGCAATGCGCAGTATCTTTTTGTCGAGAAGACGCGCCGAGATATTCCTGTTGTGGGGCGCTGGACGAAGTTCAACGTCAACCCGAAGGCGGATTTTATGCGCTCGTGGAATTATACGCCGCAGGGCGGATCGAATCTGCGCGTATTGTTTGAGGGACGTTTTGACAAGCACGCGACGAGCATTCCGGCGCGCGGCGATGTCTATTTCGATAATCTTTACTTTGGCCCGAAGACGGCGACGCGGTGCGCGGATTGATTTTTGCGGTTTGGGTCTCTAAAATGTTGCGCCGTGGCGCATAGATAGGCGCATTTCGCGATGGGTTTCGATGGCATGCGGTCTGGCGTGAAAGGACCGCGTGTCATTTGCGTTTTAGCGCGTTCGGGGCTGCGCTTGTGGTTGCATAAGAATTTGGTACCTTTATAGAATAAAGTGAACATAGGCAGGAGAGGAAATATGAAGTGCAGATTTGCGTTGTGTGCGGTCATCGCTTTGAGCCTTATGGGGTGCGGGGATGAGTCGGATGTGACGAGCACATCGGGGAATGAGGCGAAATGCGGGAACGGCGTTGTCGAGAACAGCGAGGCCTGCGATGACGGAAACGCCGAGGGTGGCGATGGTTGTTCGGCGGATTGCGCGGATATCGAAGAAGGCTATCGCTGTCCGGAAGCAGGCAAGGCCTGCGAGAAGATTGGCGAGCCAGAGCCGGAGCCAGAAAAAGCCGAATGTGGCAATAGCAAGGTGGAGACTGGCGAAGCCTGTGATGATGGAAATAAGGATTCCGGGGACGGCTGTTCGTCGGATTGCACGACTGTCGAGCCGGACTGGGCATGTCAGCCCGGGAAGGCGTGTACCAAGGACACGGCCTGTGGCGATGGGCATCTGGATGACGGGGAAGCATGTGACGACCGGAACACGGATGATGGCGACGGCTGTTCGGCGGATTGTTCCGAGATAGAAAGCGGCTATCGGTGCCCGATTGCGGGGCAGGCATGCGCCTCGGCGGAATGTGGCGACAATGTCCGAAATGGCGATGAAATCTGTGATAATGGCATCCTGAATGTGGATTATGGCACATCCTCGGATGATTGCGCGACAAACTGCATGCCGGCGCATTATTGCGGCGATGGGCTTCTTGAGGATATCGACGTGCAAAATGGCGAGCAGTGCGATGCGGGGCGCGATGCGTCCTCGGAATATGACGGCTGTACGGCAGATTGCAAGCGCGTCAATTACTGCGGAGACGGCAAGATTCAGCCGGAACATGAGCAGTGTGATGATGGCAACACGGCAGAGGGCGACGGCTGTTCCGCAGATTGCCAGTTTGAGCAGAATTTCGTGTGTACGACAGAAGATGGCCATAGCGTCTGCCGTCCGATATTGTGCGGCAATGGCAAGCTCGATTCGTCGGAAGAATGTGATGACGGCAACCGGGCTTCGGGGGATGGCTGTTCGAACATCTGTTTGGTCGAAAAGCTTTTTAAGTGTGAGGATGACGGTTCTGGAAAGTCGAAATGCGAGCTGACCTGCGGCAATGGTGTGCTTGATACGGCGCAGGGTGAGCTTTGTGATGACGGCAACCAGCAGGATGGGGACGGCTGTTCATCGCAATGTTCGGTGGAAGCCGGCTATACGTGTACAGGTCTGACCTGTTTTGCGCGCGCCTGTGGGGATGGCATAGTTGCAGGGAATGAGGAATGCGATGATGGCAACACGGCTTCCGAAGATGGCTGCTCGAAGCTTTGTAAGCGCGAAGCGGGCTATCACTGCGATGAGGCGAACAAACCTTGTGTGAAGGATTCCTGCGGTGATGGCAAGGTCACTGGTGACGAGACGTGTGATGAAGGCAAGGCGCCGCATACGGCTGGATGTGTGGATTGCCAAGTCCAGATGGGCTGGAAGTGCCCAACGGCAGGCGCAGCCTGC
This sequence comes from Pseudomonadota bacterium, assembly GCA_017555665.1. Classification (GTDB taxonomy): domain Bacteria; phylum Myxococcota_A; class Bradymonadia; order UBA4248; family UBA4248; genus UBA4248. The sequence continues at coordinate 4,006 of JAFZFY010000219.1, forward strand.
GAGAAAGCCGAGTGCGGCAATGGCGTGATGGAAGGCGCTGAGACTTGCGATGAAAACTCGGAATGTTGCAAGGGCTGTGTGATTCAGCCGCATTGTTTGTGCGATGACCAGGGGCACAATTGTAAATTGGGCAAGTGCGGCAATGGCATCCTTGAGGCTGGTGAGGTTTGTGATGACGGCAATGTGAAAGCTGGCGACGGTTGTAGCCCGATTTGCGAGACAGAGCCCATCTGGGATTGCGTGAACGATGTGTGCAAGCCGACATGTGGCGATGGCCTCACGATGTGGGAAGCTGGCGAGGAATGTGATGACGGCAACTTGGTATCGGGTGACGGTTGCTCCTCGGAATGTAAGATTGAATCAGGCTATACATGCACGAAATTCAGCGCGGAAGAGCCGAATGTGCTGAATCTGCCGATCGTGTACCGCGACTTTTATTCGTATCACCACTATTCGAACAACGTGGATCACGGCACGCCGCCTTTGAAGAGCGGGCGCGGTTTCTTTACAAAAGAGTTTTTCGATTCGCTGCCTGCGACGTGCAAGAAGGGGGGCACGCCCTATCGCAAGCGCCATTTCCCCGAAGTTGGCACGGCCGTGCCCGACTTTAACGGCAATGGCTGCTATTCGTGGAACCGTTGCGCGAATGTCGTGTATCCGGTGCTCGATGGCACCAATCGCCCGAAACTTCGCCCGGCCAACGAGATTACCAAATCCCCCGATGCGAATGCGAACTTTGACAATTATGAGACATGCGCCCAGCTCTATACATGCCCCGAAATCTTCGACCTTTGGTATAAAGATTCCGAGATGAGTATCACGATACCTTCGACGCTGTCGCTGACGAAGCAGTCTTCAGGCGTGTATCAGTTCAGCAGCGGTTCGTTCTGGCCGCTTGACGGCAAGGGGTTCCATTCGCAGAATCCTGCGGATCGCTATAATTCGGAATATGACTCTTATCACGGCCTGTTTACGTCCGAGTTTCAGAGTTATTTCAAATACAAAGGTGGTGAAACGCTCAAGTTTACGGGCGATGACGATGTGTGGGTATTCTTTAATGGCCGCTTGGCGCTTGAGTTCGCGGGGATTCACGGCGACTGGGGCAAGAGCATCACGCTGACGGAAGAGGAAGCCGCGAAATATCACATGTATCCCGGCGGCATTTATTCATTGCAGATGTTCCATGCGGAGCGCTGTCAGGGCGGTTCGACCTATACGCTTAACCTGACCGGTTTCATGAACATGGGGACGAGCAGTTGCGATGCTATATGCGGTGACGGCTTGATCCGTGGTGCTGAAGAATGCGATTTGGGCGGCAATCATGTCAATGACGCTTATGCGCAGATGGCTGGGTGCGTGAACTGTCGCCTTGTGCCGAAATGCGGCAACGGGAAAGTCGAGACTGGCGAGGTCTGTGACAGCGGTCACCTGTGCAAATCTGGTGCGGTGGAAGGCTGCGAATATCACGCAGACTTTGAGGCGAACGGCTGTACGACGAGCTGCACGAACCCGAATTGCAACAACGGCAAGCTCGATGCCGGTGAGGATTGCGATTGCCAGAATGGCGCTTGCCAGTTCACGGATGCCTATAAGACGGGCGATGCGAAATGCTTGAACTGCAGGATATCTGGTTGCGGAGACGGCATCGTGGACAATGCGGCCAAGGAAGAATGCGATGACGGCAATCTTTCTGACGAGGATATGTGCACGTCGAAATGCACGCTTCCGAAGTGCGGCGATGGCATTGTGTCGCCTGCAATCGGCGAGGTGTGCGACGACGGTATCAACGACGGCGCGTATGGGCACTGTGGATTTGGCTGTACGTATGCGGCACCGAAATGCGGCGATGGCATTGTCGATGCGCTTCACGGTGAGGTATGCGATGACGGCCCGAACGCGGAGGGCGGTTATGGCAAGTGTTCCAATGCGTGCCGATATGAGTCGTATTGTGGGGATGGGATCGTTCAGGAAGAATATGAGCAGTGCGATTCTGGGGATGAGAATGGCAAGGGATCTTGTTCGGCGCAGTGTGAAGTTACTGTGAATTGAGCCGTCTATGCGCCGTAGGCGCATACGACGGCTGGCACACCGCTATGA
>JAFZFY010000220.1 GCA_017555665.1 Pseudomonadota bacterium
TATATATTTAATATATAAATATCATTCTTCGATGACAAGCGGCACATTCTCGATGGAAGGCACCGTCACCTTGAGATTGTTCGCCAATTTGCGCGCAGCCTCCGTCCAGATCGCGCTCACCTCGCTGTTCAGCTCGCTGCTCTGCGATGCCGACACATTCTCGTTGAGCTGATCCAACAATTTCTTATCATTACCGATATAGGGCACCGCTTTCTTATAAGCAAAGCTCACAAAACTATCGATATTGCCAGCCGGCGTCATCAGTTCAGGACCGGCATCCGACCAGAAATATATATTCTTATAATCGACATTCGAGGGTTTGTTGCCCAGAACGAACGCGCCTGTCGAAGATATATCGCCCGTCGTGTACAAATTATTGAATAGATAATTATAATCTGCACCGAGCGTGTTTGTATTGTTGATGCGTCCGAACAGGCCAGCCACTGTACCGGCTGTGCCATAGACCTGCGAAGCAGAATAGGCATTGGCAACCGTCAGCCTGCCCATGCGAGAGACGGCCCCGCCTTCCGAATCCTGCGTCGTGGACGTGACCATACACGGATTGTCCACAGTCGCATAGTCGATCGAATAAAGCGTATCTTTATAGGAAGGTTTCGTCGAACTGCCCTCGACATATCCCAGCAGGCCGCCGACACTGCTCGTGCCCTGAACGATACCATAGGCATAGCTGTTCGTGATCAGGAGATCCGTCGTCATGTCGAAATACTTCCACTTGTACTGGTCGCGATACACGGACGAATCCTTTTCACAACGAATGACCGCATGTTCCACGAGGCTGCGGTTATGCCCATACGTGTGGACAAGCCCCGCGATGCCGCCGACATTCGCCAAGCCCTTGATCGTCGCGCCCGCAAACGAGCGGTCGATCCGCACCGCGTTCGTGCGCGGCTTTGTGCCGAGCATCTCCGAATCATTGTTCGTATAAAGACTTCCGAACAGACCGCCGACAGAATCACCGGTCGCCGTCACATTCCCCGTCGCATACAGATGACTGTAGTCCATCAGCTTGCCGTTGTTGCGCGAGAAACCGATGATACCGCCGACATAAGTCGTGCCGCTGACCGCGCCGCTGTTCGAGAGGTTCGAGAAAACCATCTCCGCATCCTCGTCATAGACATTCATCAGACCGAAAATGCCGCCGGTATAGCTGCCGCCGCTGACCGCGCCGCTGTTCGATGCATTTTCGACCACGAAATCCATATTGGCGGTGCCGGCGTTGCGTCTCATATCGATATAGCCGCCGATGCCGCCGCAATACGACGTGCCCTCGACCGCGCCGGAGTTCTTGACATTCCTGAACGATGTCGTGAACGCCTTGCCGACGATACCGCCAAGATAGCTGGAATCCTCCTTGATCGCGCCCGTATTCTCGCAATCCTCGATATGCGTGCCATTCGTCGCGTCCGTCACATACCCGGCGATGCCGCCGACACCGATGCAGTTGCCCGTCGATTCAACGGTATTGCCATTAGAATCCTTATAGGTGAAGCCCTCGCAGGTCACCGTGACACTGCCCGTATTCTTCGCGCCGCTGACCGTGTAACCGCCGCCCAGATTGCCGACGATGCCGCCCACGCGAGCCCACCATCCGCTCACGGTATTGTGCGCCGTGACCGCCGAATGGTTGACCGCATTCGCGATATTTTCCTTTGTCTGCTGGCCCACGATGCCGCCCACATAGCGCCGTCCATGCACCTTGCCGCCCGCCTCAACATCCGAGATCGGTGCCGACGAAATGCCCGCGATGCCGCCGATATAATCAAGCGAGCCCGTGACCGAAGCATCCGAGGCACATTTAGAGATCGCGCTGTTCCCGATCTCGCCAGCGATACCGCCGACGCGCTCCGTGCCTGAAACCGAACCTTTGAACGAAGCCGATGTGATCGAGTTGCCGCCCGTCACATAGCCCGAGATACCGCCGGCACGCGTCGCCTTTGACGTGACATCCGCCTCGACCGTCGCCGATGTAACCGAGGACGAATTGCTCAGATAGCCCGCCACACCGCCGATATAACCGGCCTGACTGCTTACGCTGCCCTTCACTTCGAGCGCGGACAGGCTGCTGTCATAACCGCGTCCGACGATGCCGCCCGCCTGCTCTCCAGAGCTCGACACGCTTCCGCTGTATTTCACATCGCTCAGCGTCGAGCTGCTGGCATAGCCGACCACACCGCCCACATACAGGTCATTCCCCGTCACATCGCCCTTCACAGACACCGCCGTAATCGTGCTGCCATCGGCGCTGCCGGCAAGAATACCCACGCGTCCGAGATCACCGGACACGTTCATCTCAAAATTGATATCGTGGATACGCGAACCCGAAGCGAGCGAGTAAAACAGGCCGCAATAGGCTGACGCACACCCCAGAACGCCAAGGCCTTCCTCTGACGTGAACCGGATCGTCTTGCCGATCGAGAGCAGCTTGCCTTTGAAGCCCTTGATCCCTGTCCATGCGGTGACCTCGCCGCTTGCAAACACGTCCTTGAGATCGATGTCATTCATCAGAACAAAAGCCGTGCTCGCGGAATTTGCAAGCGAACCGTCCGAAAGCTGTGCGCGATAATTCAGGAATTCCTGCGCCGTCGCGATCGGAAGCGCACAGATATCCTTGCCGTCCAGCGTCATGCGAAGCTGAGTGCACTGGCATCTGTCCGAAAGATATTTGTATGGATTATCGGGGCACATATCGAGGCAATTCGGCACCCCGTCCTTGTCGTCATCTGCCAGATTCTCATCGCTGTCAGCCACACCACAACCGCAGATGCCGCCATCCTTGCCCGCCTTGTATGGGTCATCTTCGCCGCAGATCACGGGTGTCGAGAGGCAATCCGGAATCACGCTTTCCGCATCCGAAATCGTGTCCAGCATACCACAGCCGCATACGCCAGCCAGGAACTTATCGGGATTTGAGACACACAGATCATTCGGCTCGTCCGTCTTGGATATGCCCACGCAAAGCGGCAGCCGCGTGAGCGGGTCGATCGTATCCGGATAACCGCAACCGCATACGCCCGGAAGCGTCTTCGCCGCATCATTCGGGCAGAAATCGATCTCTGCCGTCAGGCAAATCGGGTTGCCGTTTTCATCCAGCGTATCCGGAATATTGCAGCCGCAGATGCCGGGAAGCGTCTTGGCTGGATCATCCGGGCACATATCCACAGCTTCCAGGCAATCGATCTGACCGTTGTTGTCGAGATCCTGATCGGGAACGCCGCAGCCGCACACCCCGGGGCCTTTCTTCGTCTTATCATCCGGACACAGGTCATCGATCTTCGGCACGATGCACTGATTTTCCACACAGACCTTGTTCTCGCCGCATGCATCGACGACATATTTGCCTTCGACACACGTTTTGATGCCCGAACCTTCGCAGACAGGCGCTTCATCCTCTTGGCATTCCGGCTGCTCGATAATGACTTCCTCCAGGCAGCTCACATCGCGCGCTCCAGTCCCATCATCGACCGTCACCGTGCATTTTAACGCGCCACACGTCTGCGCCGTGACCAGACCGTTACGGCAGCTCACGAGATTGTTATATTCGTCGCAATCCGATACATACGAATCCTCGCTGCATGCCGCATAGCACACGCCCTCCTGACAGACCTCGCCCTCGCCACAGGCACTCAGCTTGAACACATGCGCGCCGGATTCCTCGCTGCCGTCATCGATCACGCAGCTCAGCACCGCATTACCGCTACAAATATCCACGGCATCTATTTCCGGGTCACAAGGATCGCCTTCATGAACGCCGGGATCAGCCGGAACGCCGCATGCGCCATCCTGACAGACCGTTTCCCCAACACACGCCTCAATGACGTACTTGCCATCCGTACACTTCTTGACGGCATTTCCTTCGCAGACCGCCTCAAACACGTCAGAATCGCACTCGTCCTCATCCACAACAGGCGGATGACATGCGGCTTCTTCGCAGACATTCTCGCCACATTCCTCAAGCACGAACTGGCCGTTCTCGCATGACTTGACGGCATTTCCTTCGCAGACCGCCTCAAATGAGCCATCACATTCAGGAGAGATCACGACCTCGCCATCGGTGCAAGAGCCGTTGTGACACGTCTGATCTGCATCGCATTTCACATCACAGCCGCCGCAGTGATTGGCATCAGACTGAAAATCAAAGCAGTCCCCATCGCAAGCATCCAGCCCTTCTGCGCATGCATCGCTCGCCTCCGGCTGACATTCACTGTTAAAGCACGTCTCATTCTCGCCGCAGACATGGCCGCATTTTCCACAATTGTTTACGTCACTCGTCAGATCTTTGCATGTCCCATTACAATCATTCAGGCCGTTCGTACACGTCGGTTCCACCTGCTCAGGCACGCATTTTTGCGTCCCCTCATCGCATCTCTGGCCCTCCGCACAGACCGTATCACCGCACAGGCTCTCATCGATCGGTTCATTTTCCCCACCACAACCGGCCGCCGAAAGCGATGCAATGGCAAGCACCATTAAAAAACTGCGTCTATCGAATCTGCTCATTCCCTGTCTCCATAAGTCAAAATACCGCAGACAATGCGGCCTTTTATTAATGGCAAAAAATATGGCAAGCGTCAAATTCACGCCCAATCCCGTGATTCCGGCAGACCAGAATCACCTAGCTCGCAGGTTTGAATCTATCGGTATTCATAATATTCATTATGCATCAATATATTTATAATTTAGATATTCACTTTACAAAAGACGACAGCGGAAATGGCAATTCCCTGACCATGTTTTGCAGGTTCCAAGAACAAGGGTACCGCAATTTGACGTTGCCCATTTGAGATGCTAAAAGAAACCGGCTAAATATTTTAGCTGCTACGCCACCGGTGTGGTATTTTTCATCGTTCTCAAGGAGAATCCAAATGTCAAGATTCGAAAAACACGGCCTGTGTATTGCCCTCGTCATGGCCGCGCTTGCGGCAAATGCATGCGGCGGCAACGAAGATCCCCAAGATGACCCCGGCAAATGCGGCGACATTGTCTGCACCGAAAACCAGGTCTGCGACGCAGCGACCATGACCTGCAAGGACAAGGTTGTCGAACCGACCTGTCAAGGCGGCAAAGAAGAGTGCAACGGCCAGTGCTATGACCTCACATCCGACAAAGATCACTGCGGTTCATGCGATCACGCGTGCGAAACAGACGAAACCTGCTTCAACAGCGAATGCGTCAAGAATACAGACGAATGCGAAGACAACCAGATCAAGTGTAACGATACCTGCACGGATAAATACACAGATTCCCAAAACTGCGGCGAATGCGGACATGCATGCGGCGACAATCAGTCATGCTCGAACGGCATCTGCACCGACAATATCACGCCAGATGAATGCAGCATCGACGAACCTGCCGTCTGCGAGGGAAATGCAATCAAGAAGTGCGAAAATGGCAACTATGTCCTTCAGGAATGCGGCGAAGAGACATGCGAAGCCGGCGAATGCAAGCCCGTGATCACCGACGATGAATGCGATCCCGAAGTATTCATCCCCGCCTGTGACGGAAACGCCATCAAGTCATGTGAGGCCGGAAAGTTCAAGACCACCGCATGCCTGTCCAACCAGGTGTGCTCCGATTCAGGTGCCGAAGCCGAATGCAAGGCCGCCCCGTCGACCAGCGTGAAAGACGGCGACAAGTGCACGAACGAAAGCGATCTGTTCGTATGCAGTGACAATCATGTTCTCCGTTGCGTCGAAGACGAATCCGATGAACCGCAACAGCCCGATGAACCGCAACAGCCCGATGATCCGGCACCGCGAGCCTGGAACGGCACCTATCACGATGTCGAGGACTGCGGCCTAGATGTCTGCCAGAACGGCGAATGCGTCACCCCCTGCGACGAGACATTTGTCACCAAATGCGATGGCAACATCCTCATCTCATGCCGGAACAGCATCGTTGCCAACGAGTCGTGCGGCGAGCTGACCTGCACCGAGGAACTCGACGGCTCTCAGAACGTCATCAATGCCGCATGTGTGGAAAATACAGAACCCGAATGTGCCGATGACGAGCCTCAGGTCTGCGAAGGCACCGGTGTCAAAAAATGCGTCGATGGCAAATATCTCACCGAGGCATGCGAAGGCAGCAAGCTCTGCATCGACGGCGCGTGCCATGCCCCCAAAATTCAGAACCTCTGCCCGGATGATGACTCCAAAGACGGCCCCGGCATCTGCGGCTGCGGCGTTCCAGATCAGGATCTCGACAACAACGGCATCGTCGACTGCCTCGAATTCAGCGACCTCTGCCCAGACGACCCCAAGAAGACGCTTCCAGGCATCTGCGGCTGCAATATCCCGGACGACCTCGACGAAGACGGCAATCCCTACTGCCTTGTCACCTCGCTCAAAGACAACGATCTTTGCCCCGGTGACGAGAACAAGACGCTCCCCGGTGTCTGCGGCTGCGGCTATCCCGACACGATCGACCCGCTCACGCGCCTGCCCAAATGCATCGGCAAATCAAAGTCCGGCGAGCCCAACAACCTTTGCCTTGTCAACGAAGATCACGACAATGGCGAGAAATATCTACCCGGTGTCTGCGGCTGCACGGTCGCCGATACGATCGACGCGCAGCAGCACATTCCCGAATGCCTGCTCGCAGACGACCTCTGCCCCAGCGACGACAACAAGACAAATCCAGGACTCTGCGGTTGCGGCGTTGCCGACAGCGATCTCGACACCGATAAAGACGGCGTCCCCGACTGCCTCGATCAGTGCCCCAACAATCCCAACAAATTCCTCTCTGACCGCTGCCTCTGCGACCAGATGCGCGTTTCTGTGGACGGAAAGGATGTCTGTGCCTATCCGATCAACACGGCTGAAGAATTCAACCAGTACCGCATCGCCATCAACAATGGCTTGATGACGAACAACGCCAGCACGGCGTTCGCCCTCATGCAAGACATCAACCTCAACAAGATTTTCTTCACCGATGTCGATAGTTGGGTCGGCTTCAAAAACTTCAGGGGCAAATTCGTCAGCTCGGGACACAAGATCAGCTTCACGCTCGATGGTGACAACCTCGGCACGCTCCACTGCATCACAAACCAGTGCGGCCTGTTCCACTCGCTCTCTGGCGCGCGCATCGATAACATCAAGCTCGAACTCAATATCGAGGGCGATTCCGGCTATAACGGACTCCTCGCGGGCAACGTATCCTCAAGCACGATCACAAACGTCGAAGCCGTTGGCGATGTCAAGGGCAACGGCGCGTATGTCGGCGGTGTCGTCGGCTATGCCACCGATACAAAGCTCTCGATGATCAAGCACAAGGGCACCGTTTCCAACCTCTCCGAGCAGACAGGCGGCATCGTCGGCAGGCTCAACGGCACCTGCACCGCGTCTAATCTCGAAAATACCGGCAAAGTCACCGGCGAAAAAGCACACACGGCCGGCGTGATCGGCTATGCCAATAACAAATGCGTCCTGAGCAACCTCAGCGCAAGCGGCGATATCGAAGGCAAGGCCAACTACACGGCTGGCATCATCAGCTATATCAACAATTCGACGCTCTCCAATGCCTCCTTCAAAGGCAATGTCCTCGGCATCTCCTATGTCGGCGGCATTCTCGGCGGCGGCGACGCAAGCACGCTCGACACGCTCTCGACAGATACCTCTACCACAGTCAAAGGCACCGGCACTGCCTATGTCGGCACGCTCATCGGCCGCGCGAACACCACGGATATCACCGATGTCACGGCCAACGGAAAAGTCGATGGCAGACGTCATACAGGCGGTATCGCCGGCTATCTCAGCGGCAATATCACGAATGCCACGAACAACGCGCTCGTCAATGTCTACAACGATACCGGTTCATGGGGCAGTTACTCCGGCGGCATCGTCGGCGAGCTGGGCGGCGGCTATAAGCACAAGAACATCAAGAACACCGTGGCAGTCACCTGCGATGCCGAGCCCTACACGACCACCGACTCCAATGGCGCTTCTTACGAAACGCTCGCCGGCTGCGCCGTCCTCGGCGGTCTCTTCGGACAGATCGGCAATCACGAGAAAGGCACGTTCATCTCTGACGCTGAAAATACAGGCGAAGTTACTTCCAAAGCCCATGAAGTCGGCGGCATCGGCGGCCTCGTCTACACGGCGGCGCTCTCAAACGTCAAGAATACAGCCAACGTCACCGGCACGTCTTACCTCGGCGGCATCTTCGGTTATTACGACTATGTCAACGCGGCCGAAAACATGGCTTTTGAAAATGTCGAAAACTCCGGCAATATCAACGCCACATCGGGTTATGTCGGCGGCATCAACGGCCTCACCTATGTCCGCAACGAAAAGAGCGTTCTCGATATGACAAACGTCTTCAACAAAGGCAAAGTCCATGTGGAGAACTCCTCTTCAAGCTGGGTAGGCGGCATCCTCGGATTCCTCCGCAACAATAACACGATCACGATGAACGAGATCTACAACACGGGCGATGTCATCTCTGAAGGCGGCTATGTCGGCGGTATCATCGGCGGCATCTACGTCAATGACGACTCCAGCATGCGCGGCACTGAGGCTCGCAAGCTCACCTTCAAGCTCAACCGTGCTTACAGCGATGCCACGGTTCAGGGCACGAACGATGTCGGCGGCCTCATCGGTCGTCTCTACACCTGGGGCTACAACCGCGAACTCATTTCCTCCGAAACCGTCCGCTGCACGTACAATAATTCCGCTTACCGCACGAACATCAAGTGGAAATATTACGACTTTGACCAGGATATCATCATCACGAACGCCTATGCCACAGGCACAGTCAACGGCTCAAGCGCACGCGTCGGCGGTCTCATCGGCTATGCGGAAGGCAACACGACAAACTACGCGCCCGCCAATACGGTCTATTTCTTCGAATATGTCTCCGATTCGGACAAATGCCATGCAAGCTCGAAGTCCGAACCCACCGGCGACACGATCAACCGCACGGGCAAGTTCATCCTCGCGAACGCCTACTCCTCTGCCAAGATCATTGGTCAGTCTGCATCCACGGCCGGTCTCGTCGGCTCGATCAGCAACACCAACACCCTCGGCACCGACTACAACATGATCATCAACAACGTCTATACGGCAGGCGATATCGATCAGCTCGCAAGCCTGGCGATGGGCAACAAACCCTCCAACGTCACCTATAAAGGCGTTTATTACTGGACAGAAGCAGGCCCCGACAAAGTCTCCGCTTCCGGCGATATCCCCGGTCTTATCGGCTTCGAGTTCGACAATGCCATCCCCACGCTCGAAGAAGGCATGCTCATCGATATTCTCAACGAAAATATCAGCAAATCGAACGATCCGGAACTCAATCCCACCATCAGCGAGCCGTGGGTCGAGATCAAGAAGAACCTTGAGAACAACCTCAAAGTCAAGATCCCCTCGATTCATGACCTGCCCAGAACGTAAAAAAAGCCCTTTCTCGCAAGAATTCGCCCTCAGGCGATTGCTTGCCTGAATACCCAAGAGACATCCTCCGGGATGTCTCTTTTTTTTGCGCGGCGTATGCCGACAGGCATAGACGCGCA
>JAFZFY010000221.1 GCA_017555665.1 Pseudomonadota bacterium
AAATGGCGGCTGGAAGCCGCCGTATTCATAGCGGGGGGTGTACGCGCAGAGGACGCGTTCGACGGTTCGGCTATGCGCGGCGTATGCCGCACAGCTCGCCTATGCGCCTGCGGCGCATACGGCTCGCGGGAGATGCGGTGTGATGTTCGGGACGGCGTATTGAGCGAAGCGAAATAGCCGGCCCCAAACTGCCGGCGTATTTGCAACGCAAATAGCCGGCACCCGAAATAAAAAGTTCAGAATCGTTGAAAATACGATATTCCCGGTGCGTCTGATTAAACAAAAAGTTTAAAAAAGTGAAAAAATTGCTCTGATACATGAAAATGCTTGTGTATTTGTGCAATTCCTGTATAAGCGCCGCCGATTTTTGTTTAGAAAACTTTTTGTTTGATAAACAAAACGGCTAAACAAAAAGTTTAGTATGTCGAACAGTCTGAGTGTGGCATTCGAGTATTCCTGAATCGAGGCAGGGGATATGGATATAGGCGGCAGGATCAAGCATCTGCGAAAACAGAAAGGTCTGACACTTGAGGAGCTGGCATCGCGGTCAGAGCTGAGCAAGGGGTTTTTGAGCCAGCTTGAGCGCAACCTGACATCGCCCTCGGTGGCGACGCTGGACGATATCCTTGAAGCCCTGGGCACGAATCTGGCGGAATTCTTCAAGGAGGCGAACGATGAGCGGATCGTGTTCCGCGCATCCGATTTTTACGTCGACGAAAAAGAGGATCACACGATACGTTGGATTGTGCCGAATGCGCAGAAACACTCGATGGAGCCGATACTGCTGGAGCTTCCGGCGGGCGGGCGTTCGTTTGAAATGTCTCCGACATCGGGCGAGGAGTTCGCCTATGTCCTCGAAGGCACAGTAGTGCTTTGCAGCGATGAGACGCGGTCTGTCGTCCGAAAGGGCGAGACTTTTTACATGAAGTGCAACAGCTTTCACCATCTCGAAAATGAAAAGAAGACCCCCGCGCGAGTGCTATGGGTGTCGAATCCTCCGTTATTCTGAACATTGGAGCTTTTAGTAATGGAAGAGAAAAAGAAGATCATTCAGATCAAGAATGTCGTGAAGAATTTTGACGACACGGTCGTGCTGAAGGGCGTATCGCTCGACATTTATGACAATGAATTCGTGACACTTCTGGGTCCGTCAGGGTGTGGCAAGACGACGCTTTTGCGCATCATCGGCGGCTTTATTGATCCGTCATCGGGCGAGGTTCTCTTCCAGGGGGAAGATATTTTGAAGCTCCCGCCGTACAAGCGCGATATCAATACGGTGTTCCAGAAATACGCGCTTTTCCCGCATCTGAACGTGTATGACAACATCGCGTTTGGCCTGAAGATCAAAAAGACGCCGAAGGATGTCATCGACCGCAAGGTCCGCCGTATGCTCAAGCTCGTGAACCTTGAGGAATACGGCAAGCGCGGAATCACGGAGCTTTCGGGTGGCCAGCAGCAGCGTATTGCGATCGCGCGTGCGCTCGTGAACGAGCCTGCCGTGCTGCTTCTTGACGAGCCGCTGGGCGCGCTCGATCTCAAGCTGCGCAAGGAGATGCAGATCGAACTCAAGCGCATCCAGCAGGAGGTCGGCATCACGTTCATCTTCGTCACGCACGATCAGGAAGAAGCCCTGACGATGTCTGACAAGATCGTCGTCATGAAGGGTGGCGAGATCCAGCAGGTCGGCACGCCGACGGAGATCTATAACGAGCCTGCCAACGAATATGTGGCGAACTTTATCGGGGAGACGAACATCATCGACGGCAAGATCGTGGATGAGAATACCGTCCGCTTTGAAGACAAGAATTTCCCCTGCCATGCGGCAAAGAGCTTCTCGGTGAACGAGCTCGTGGATGTCGTGATCCGTCCGGAAGACCTCGATGTCGTCCCGCGTGAGAAGGGCATGCTCAAGGGCATCGTCAAATCGCAGATCTTCAAGGGCGTTCATTATGACACGATCGTCGAGACGCGTCTCGGAACGTCTATCACGGTCAAGATGCACGTCTCTGAGGACAAGCCTGTCGAGAATACGAGTGCCGGCGAGAAGATCAGCGCGAACAGCTTTTACTTGGATTCTGAGGATGTCGATGAGCTCGACGATAACCGAATTCTTGACTTGGCGCAGGCGGAGGCCTGGGTCAGCGAGACAGAGGAGCCGGTGTCGATCAAGAGCGTGGAATCCAACATCCGCAAGAGCACGGGCAAATACAGCGTGAAGTTCACGACGCTTGCGGGCACGTCGATCACGGTCGATGCGCACGTGGTCCGCGCGAACCGCCAGACGAGCCCCGTCTTTCAGGAAGAGATCTCGGCGATGGAGTTTTTCGTCAAAACGGATGATATCAAGGACTCGATGGCTTTGGATACAGACCTGAAAACATGGGCAAATGCGCAGGCTTGGTCGCTTGAAGACGGCACCGATGTGGCGATCACGGATGTGAAATATGACTTCGACTGGGAGAATATCGAGCCGGGCGAATATGAGATCACGTTCGCGACGGAGGGCTATCAGTACAAGGTTTCGACGACAAAAGCATTGCCGGATGGCACCGAGGTCGGGCTGAGCTTTGATCCAGAAGATATCCATCTGATGGAGAAGGAGACGATTCCGGGATGAAAATCAATAAATTTCGCCTGATGACTTATCCGTATATCGGATGGATCATCGTGATGATCGTGGTGCCGATGCTTCTGATCGGCCTCTATGCGTTTACAGTTCCCGGCAACGATGTCGCGAGCGTGAAATTCTCGATGGAGAATTTCGTGAGATTTGCGACGGATGCCGTGTTCCTTAAAGTCGTGGGCAAATCGCTCTGGATCGCGTTTTTGACGACGGTGGTGTGCATCCTTCTGGGCTATCCGCTCGCCTATATCATTGCGAAAGCGCGCGGGAACAAGAGCATGATCCTGATCCTTCTGCTGACGCTGCCGACATGGATCAATATGCTTGTGCGCACGTATGCCTGGATGGGGATTCTGCAGGAAGGCGGCGTGCTGTCGTCGATCTGCGCATTTTTTGGCTTTGATGGCGTGTCGCTTCTTTACACGGATTTTGCGGTGACGCTGGGCATGGTCTACAACTTTTTGCCGTTCATGATCCTCCAGGTTCACACGTCGCTTGCGAAGATGGATAACAGCCTTCTGGAGGCGGCAGCCGATCTCGGCGCGAATCGCGTGCAGAGTTTCCTGCGCGTGACGCTGCCGCTGTCGCTTCCCGGTGTCGTGAGCGGCATCACGCTCGTGTTCCTGCCGGCGGTGAGCTCCTTCTTTATCCCGAAGCTTTTGGGCGGTGGTCAGTATGTCCTCGTCGGCAACGTGATCGAGAGCCAGTTCCTGACGGCAGGCGACTGGCATTTCGGTTCGGCGATATCCCTGATCATGGCGATCATCATCATCATATCGATGTGGCTGACCCGAAAGATCGATGTACAGCCCAAAAAGGAGCACTGAGCCATGCAGAAGCAAAGCAAATTCTGGAGCATATTCTCCAAGGTCATGATGGGGCTGGCGCTTCTCTTCTTTTATCTGCCGATCCTGTACATCATCATATTCTCGTTCAACGGCGCGCGCTCCCTGACGCGTCTCGATGGCTTCTCGTTGCGGTGGTATGAAGAGATGTTTTCTGATCCCGTCATGATGAGCTCGATCGGCTATACGATCCTGATCGCGGTCATTGCGACGGCCGTGTCGACGGTGCTCGGCACCATCACGGCGATCGGTCTCAGCAAGTGCGGCAAGGTGCTTCGCACGTCTGTGGAGCGCGTCAACGAGCTTCCCGTGATGAATCCCGATATCGTGACGGGCATCAGCCTTCTGATGCTGTTCTCGGCGCTTGCCGTGTCAAAGGGCTTCGTGACGATGCTTCTGGCGCATATCATGTTCTGCACGCCCTTCGTGATCCTCTCGATCATGCCGAAGCTTCGGACGCTCGACCCGAACCTGACGGATGCGGCGCTCGACCTCGGGGCAACGCCGTTCCAGGCCATGGTCAAGGTGATCATTCCGCAGATCAAGCCCAGCATTATTGCGGGTGCGCTGATCGCTTTCACGATGAGTTTCGACGATTTCGTGATCTCGTATTTCGTCACGGGTAACGGCGTTCAGAATATCTCGATCCTCGTCTATACGATGTCGAAGCGCATCAATCCCTCGATCAACGCGCTCTCCACGCTCGTGATCGTGATCATCACGCTCTCCCTGATTGCGGTGAATATCATTCCGCTGGTCAAGCGGAAGGCTTTTGGAAAAGATAAGTGATATGGTTCATGGCTGCGGCCGTTTGCCGCAGCCGACAAGTTATGATAGAGACATTTCAGCTCTGATCTGAAGTGTAATGACGAGTCCTTTGGGGACATTTCATTGAAAGGAACAAGACATGAAGAAGAATTCGACCATTCAGAAAATCGCGCGTATCGCCCTTGTCGTTGCTGCTGTCGGTGGGGTGTTTGCGCTCGGCGCATGCTCTAAGAAGACCGACTCTGCGGCTGTTCAGAAATATGGCTCGGACACGCTTAAGATCTATCTTCCGGGCGCTTATACGAGCAAGAATCTGATTCCGGATTTTCAGAATAAATTTGGTGTCAAGGTGATCGTCGAGAACTTTGACAGCAACGAGATGATGTATGCCAAGGTTCAGGCGGGCGATAAATACGATGTCCTGATTCCGTCCGATTATATGATCGAGCGCCTCCTCAAGCAGGGGCTTCTCCAGACGCTCGACCGCTCGATGATCCCGAATGCCAGCGAGTTGACGGATGCCGTGCGCAACCTGAGCTATGATCCCAGGAATGAGTATTCGATGCCTTATTTCTGGGGGAATGTCGGTATCGTTTACAACACGAAGAAAGTCGATGCCGAAGATATCAAGGCTGGCTATTCGATCTATCAGAACGCCAAATATGCGGGAAAAGTGTACTGGTACGATTCGGAACGCGACAGCTTCATGATCGCCCTGAAAGTCCTCGGCTATTCGATGAACACCGATAACAAGGACGAGATCAATCAGGCCTACGAATGGCTGGCGAAAATGCATGACACCGTCAAGCCGACATACGTGACGGACGAAGTCATCGACAACATGAAGGGCGGCATGAAGGACATCGCGATCGTGTATTCCGGTGACGCGGCTACGATCCTGAGCGAAAATCCTGATATGAGCTACGTCGCCCCCGAAGAGGGCACGAACATTTGGGTCGATGCGATGGTCATTCCTGCAAACGCCGAAAATCCGAAACTTGCGAACGAGTTTATCAACTATGCCCTGAGCTATGAAGCCGCGCTGGGGAACACGCAGGCAGTCGGCTATGCCTCGACGAATGCCAAGGTCCTGGATGAGATGACCAAGGAAGGCGGCGACTACGCGAATAATGTGGCGTATCGTCCGAGAACAGGCAACGCGAAAGACGAGATTTTCCACGATAACGACGTGATCCGCAAGATGATCTCCGAACTCTGGATCAAGGTCAAAGCTCGCTAAGCATTGATGTTACGGGGCGCGGCCTATGCGCCTTCGGCGCATACGG
>JAFZFY010000222.1 GCA_017555665.1 Pseudomonadota bacterium
AAGATGTACAATGACAGAAAGCAAATTCTAAAATCTTTACAGGATATGGAATCTGAGGCGGCGGATTATGCCCAATGGGTGATGCAAAAGTCTTTCGATGCCCTATATTATTTGACTGACCTGAGCAAACACGAACAGGAAGCATTTTTGCGGGTGCTATCGAACCATCTAGGAGAACATACACCCGGAGAAGTACTCAAAAAGCTGGAGAACCGTTGTACAAAACTAGCCGATTATGTAAAGCCTCTTGCTATGTCATTTCCGCGTTATATCCCCGCCGATGATCAGAAATTTATAGAACGGTATTTTGATCGCTATCGCTATTTAAAACTTGTCAATCACACCGATGATGATTTTGAATCTATCGTTGCCAGCGAATCGAAATCTCAAGCACGCCGTTTTTATCAATTTAAACAACGCGATGTGCGCCTGGATGAAATAGTAAAATCATCTAGTGGCGTCAAATTCATTGTTTTTTTTGTCGATGCGTTGGGGGTCGAATTTATCCCCTATATATTGAGACACGCAAAGAATTATACCCTTCAGGCTAATACAGAAATATATCAGGCCAATCTTCCAACTGTAACATGCTACAATACGCAGTTCCGTCAATCGTTTGAAAACAGGATTGAAATCCGCGATATCAAACGCATCGATGAACTCAAGCACAGAGCCATTCCCGATTCACAATATGAAAAAACGGATGTTCCCATTCATCTATTGGAAGAATTGGATGAAATCGATAAACTATTGAAAGTATCTAAACAATTATTGAACTCAGGTGAATACGATCGCATTTTGTGGATATCGGACCACGGAGCCTCGAGGCTGTCTGTTTTGTCTAAAACGGCTAAAACCATCAATGTAAGTACAAAAGGCGAGCACGGCGGACGATATTGTCTAGACTGCGATGCTTTGAAAAACGCAGATGACATCGTACGAGTTGAAATCGACGATAACCGATATGTTGTGAACGCGGGTTACAATCGCTTTAGTGGCGATAGAACGCGCAAACCCACTGTTGAAACACATGGAGGAGCGACGCTAGAAGAAGTACTCGTACCATTGGTCATTCTGTCGTTGCCCAATTTGAGTCAGCACATTGAGATCGTCAACCGAACACCACAAATCAAGTTTGGCCCCAGGATATGTGCTCAAATACAACTATTCTCAAAAACACCCCTCACAGAACTCACCATTCGATTTACGAATAGATATATTGGGCAAATTGTGACAGGAGAATCGGAGGATGGACAAATCTATTGCTTTAAATGTCCGTTTATCAAAGCATCTGGAACCTATACTTTCGAGATACTGTATCATGATGATATCATTGGACATGAAGCTGTTAAAACAGTCAGCACAGGCATGCAGATGAATAATGATTTATTTTAGGTGGGTAAGTCTCCCCTGCGATGCCATTGGCGAAGCGAAATAGACGCGCCCACAGGGCGAATGGAGCCGAAGGCGACTAAGACCACGTCAATACGCTTCCCCACTCCGCATAACCCCGCAACCCCCGAGCAAGACCCAATTCATAGCATAGGAGCCACAAATATATGTCACATCGCGATAAACTACGAGATTATTTCAACGAAATGGTTGTATTCAAAGACAACCGCCACAACAATCTCAAAGACCTATTGCCGCAGTCGTTTTTGCGCGACTGGCTGTTGAAGAAATTTCAGAAC
Source organism: Pseudomonadota bacterium (assembly GCA_017555665.1). Lineage (GTDB taxonomy): Bacteria > Myxococcota_A > Bradymonadia > UBA4248 > UBA4248 > UBA4248. The sequence continues at coordinate 1,692 of JAFZFY010000222.1, forward strand.
GAGGACGGCAATACTGATATGGAGGGGCTGCACGAATTTGTACAGAGGTTCAAGCCACCTAAAGACGACTGGGAACTCATCAAGGCCAGGCTGCGGGATGGCGAGAGCGTAAAATTGCTGGCCAAAGTCGATATTGAGGTCAATTTGAAGTCAAACACGGTCGCGTTTAGTTTGCCGGATTATAACGTCGGAACGAATGAAACGGAGATTGAACCGCATGCTTGGGAACAATCGCGCGATGAGCTGGTGCGCTCGGATGTACAATGGGGACAGATAGAGCTTGTCTATCGTGAGCCGAGCGATCCACGCAAGCGAGATGGCAAGATTATGATGCGGCGGTTTATGAATTTTTGCCCGTACACACTTGATCTTGAATATTATAAGGATATGCGCAGTGAGTTTACGCTGGACGAATGGATCGATGTGATACTGGAAGCGATGGACTATAATGCAACGGGATATACTGATTCGGTTCAAAAATATACGACGTTGTCGCGTTTGCTAATCTTTGTACAAAATAATCTGAATATGATTGAGCTAGCCCCCAAAGGCACGGGCAAATCATATATGTTCGGCAACCTGAGCAAATACGGTTGCTGTATTGCGACCAAGATGAGCCGTGCAGCATTGTTCTATAATCTGGCATCGCACAAGGAAGGACCGATTTTCAGGAACGATTTTGTGGCCATTGACGAAGTGCAGACCGGCACGGTGAACGATATGGCCGAGATGCGCACGGCACTCAAAACCTATCTCGAAGATGGCGTATTCAAAGCGACGGATGGCTCGGTAAAACCATCAAAAGCAGGCATGATTCTGTTGGGCAATATTCCCGTCGATTCGATGGATTCCAACGCACCGATGTTCGATTATCTACAAGAAGTTTTTCATGAAAGCGCCTTATTGGATCGTTTTAAGGGCTTTATCGAGGGCTGGCATATTCCGCGCGTTCACGAAGATTTGAAGATGAACGGATGGGCGTTAAACACCGAATATTTCAGCTCGATTTTGCACATGCTGCGCAGCGATCCGAGTTACGATCGCATCGTCGATGAGCTGATTGAAATTCCAGATCGCGCCGATACGCGCGACACGACTGCAGTCAAGGGGATGTGCAGTGCTTGGCTGAAACTATTATTCCCGCAGGTTCGCTGCGCTGATGATATTTTGTACAATCCAGATTTGTACTATCAATTCAAAGACAAATGCCTACGTCCTGCCAAAGAAGCCCGCGCCATCATTCGCCGGCAACTCGCGCTGATGGATCGCGAATATGCCAACAAGCCATTGCCCGATTATAGAGTTGTTAAACCATGAAAAAACAGCCCACTCGTTATTGCCACAACTGCCCTCAAAAAAAACTCGACAAAGACACTGTCGCCCTCAATCTCAAGCTGCTTGGCCGTGAAATCCGAGACTTCTATTGCCTCGAATGCATGGCCGAAACGCTCGAAGTGACGGTGCAAGATCTTTTAGACAAAATCGAGTCATACAAAGAGGGGGACTGCGAATTATTTAAATAGGCTACTCCGATTTTCCGTATCCAAGACACACTTTTTCCGACGAAAAAGTGTGTCTTGGATACACTTTTTCGCCGGTAAGACTTTTGAGCCAAAGGGCTGCATTCGGACGAATGCTTCACCCTATGATTTATTCCACTGCTTCGATGACAAATTTCCCCATACCACGAAGTTTCACACTAAAATTCGCACCCACGAGGAACTTTCTGCGGGGATCGCTCATAAATGGCGAAGCATAACCATTCTTCTTGATCTGGTTGAGTGCAAGCTTTGCAGAACGCCCCATCTTGAATTCGATGACATAAATATATTTGTCGGTCTGAATGACCATATCGATACGGCCCACATTAGTTTGATATTCAACGCGGACATAATACCCCATCAGCTTGAACAGCAGATAAAAGAAATTCTGAAAATGAACCTCAAGGTCGCGCTCGATTTCGTATGGCGTGTCGGCGAGCAGAGATGATATGCGCTGCATGAACGCATCGACGCGCGCTTCTTCAACATCAGCCACAAAATTAGGTATATCAAATTCAGTCGTTTGCCGCGTCTGGCAATAGAACGGAATGAAGAAATTCATCATACCGCGTTCGACTTCACTGTTCGGAAAGCCTAATTTATAGCGTCCAAATCGCTTCTCAAACTCTATCAAAGTCAGATAACCACTCTGATAGAGCAGCGGAATCACATCGCGCTGAAAGGAATCGACATCCGAAAGCTGAGCCATGCTATAGTGTAAATCTTCTAGGCTCAATAAATTCATCCTGTTGCGCTTAAATAATTCGACCAGATAGGAAGGCGTCCCCGATGAAAACCAGTAGTCACCGATTTTCTGCTTATCGAGCGCATTCAATAGACTGAACGGGTTATACACACCGAGCATTTCATCCGAAAAATGATACCCGTCATACTGTTTCTTCAGCAGTGCATACGTCTCATCCAAAGATACGGATTGTTTTTCAGCCAATGCCAATACATCTTGTTCAAAATTATCATGAATTTCCTGCTCAGAGATGCCGCAGAGCGTTGCATAACGATCATCGAACGTCAATTCACTCAGATTGTTCAGCGCACTGAACACGCTCAGTTTGCCAATTTTTGTCACGCCCGTGAACAGCACAAACCGAAGCTGGTCATCCAGATCCTTGATATTGCTATAAAATCCGTTCAGAACACTGCGATGCACCTCCTGAAGTTCTGGATCGCTAATCGTATCCAGAATGGGCTTTTCATATTCGTCGACGAGCAAAACAACGGGCAAACCGGTTTGTTTTTTGGCACGAATCACGACCTCAGATAACCGCACGCCCAATGACTGTGCTGGCTTTTCAACGCCATACTCAAGTTCCCACTGCCTAAGTGACCAAGCGATTTTTTCAGCCAGCCCACTTGGTTCGTGATAATTCACGCCGTTCAGCGACATATGCAACACGGGGTATTGAATCCAATCCTGCTCAAGCTTGGCTATTGCAAGACCTTCAAACAAGGCTTTCTTGCCTTCAAAATAGGCTTTGAGTGTCGAGAGCAACAGGCTTTTCCCGAAGCGCCTCGGGCGAGACAGAATGTTGTATTTGGTATGATTGACCAGCCGGAATATGATGTCTGTCTTATCGACGTATGCATAGCCGCCAGTACGAATCGCTTCAAATGACTGCATGCCAATCGGATATTTCTTTACCATGATCAAGCTCCTGCCTACAAGGTCACCGCAACCTCGCACCATCCTTTTCACTCGCTTAGCCAATCGAGTCAAGAATTTTGAATCTAGCCGACCATGCCCCACGTTCACGCTATCCCCATGCCGGCAGAGAGCTCGCGACGTATGCCGTCAGGCATAGGCGCGAGAACGCGCGACGTATGCCACCAGCAATATGTGCCCTTATCAGTCCAATTGCTCGCAATCTCTTTTGCTTTACGCACCTCCTGGCAATCATGTATCATTCACTGCGTTCGGCAGATATGCCGAACATGGATGCTTGCAATACGTGATACATATAGAAGGAGTTGCGAATATGTCAGAACGACGGAGATGCCCCCAAATCATGCTTTGCGTTGCCATGCTTTGCGGAATGATCGCGTTGGGTTGCTCCAAAAGCTCAAACACTCCCCCAATGCTGTCCAACCAAGAAATTGAAACCCTCATCGCATCGCCCAGTTCAAACACTGCGATTGAAAATTTTATTGGGGAACTCATCATAGATTTCAATCTATTAGAAGATGACAAGTATAATATCTATAAAGGCGCAGATTTGCACAATCTTAATGATATCGCTCGCCTGAACTGCTTACAGAGCCCCGATTGTCATCAAAAGAAACAACTTGACCCGAGCGTAATCGACAATTGCGTAGAAGCCACCCTGACCCCGTTAAAAACCGATCTCAGGAATTATCCTAAATGTAAAAATGAAATTTTAGAATTTTATAAAGTATCACACACTTGTACATTCATCGAACATCTCACCACCTGTCACGAAGAGATCAAAGACTTCGAAAGAGAATATAAGCTCACTGCAAGCGCACAAAGCGTGTTTGATTGCATGAAAGTTTTCCTCAAAGACATGAATGCCAAAAATAGTTGCATTGAAAGCATCGATACAGCAGGCAACCAATTTGATGCATTGCTTGACGCCTATTGCGATATCGCCAAATCATGCAACGCCGTTTCCGATATTTCTGATTGCAAAAAGAAATATCATAATCTCTTTAACGGTGACAAAGAAAAAGGCGTAAACTGCACTGAACTTCATAAAGAGTTAATGATTTATGAATTTAAGTTCGTCAAACGCGCCCAAAATCAATCCCCCTCCCAAGATGCCTGCGAAATTATTTCCAGTTATGAGACCTCATACCGCCTGGAAGATCTTTTGGCACAGTCCAAAACAATCAAGGCTTACACAGATGCACTTACCATAGAAGTTCAGCGCGCGCCTGAGCAGCAACGGCTCACCAAGCTGCGCCTGCTCGCCAAATATGGCAATAAGATCGAAGACCAGAATTTCATGTCCAGCTATTACATGAAAGAAGCGAACTACCAAGCATGCATGATACGCAAACTCTCCCCCAACTGACATCGCATTTGTCACCAAAACGCCATGATTGTGCCGGCTCATGCTGTCATAGTCCATTCTGTCAGCCATTGCGCTGAGCATGTAACCTGACAGAATGGAGTCATGAGATGAAAACGATCCAGGGAAAATTTAGCAGTGCAGTTATTTTTACAGATGTTGTCGATGAAACGAGCCTTGCGCAGGTCCAGCTGCTTTGCGACCAGCCATTCACAGAAGGCGCGCATATCCGCATGATGCCAGATATTCACGCTGGCGCAGGGTGCACAATCGGCACGACCATGACGATTCAAGACAAGATCGTGCCCAATCTCGTCGGCGTCGATATCGGCTGCGGCATGTATGCCCTCGAGCTCGAACAGACGCAAATCGACTATGCCAAACTCGATGAAACCATCCGCACACATGTGCCTTTCGGTCGCGAAATTCGCCCGGAAAAACATGAATTCGCCAAAGAAATCGACCTCACAGAGCTCCGCTGCTACCGCATGGTCAACGACAGGCGCGCGATCCGCTCCATCGGAACGCTCGGCGGCGGCAACCATTTTATTGAAATCGACCGCGACGAACGCGGAAAACTCTGGCTAGTCATCCATTCCGGCAGCCGATATCTCGGCCTCCAGGTCGCCAATACTTATCAAGAGCTCGCATGGCAGGCGCTCAACCATACATCCATTCGATACCTGCGCGAGATGATTGATGAAATGAAGGCAAACGGACAGCGTCAGCGCATCGAAAAAACAATCAAAAAGCTCCGAAAACAAGTCATCACAGATATTCCCAAAGACCTCGCTTATCTCGAAAATGAAGACCTCGAAGATTATTTGCACGACATGGAAATCGTCCAGAAATATGCCGTTTTGAACCGCCATGCGATGGCAGATGTCATCGTTCGCGAAATGAAATTGGATGTCGCCGATGCATTCACTACGATTCACAATTATATCGATATTCCAAACCGCATTCTCCGCAAAGGTGCAGTCTCCGCCAAATCAGGCGAAACATTGCTCATTCCAGTCAACATGCGAGACGGAAGTTTGATTTGCAAAGGCAAGGGAAATGATGAATGGAACCAGTCAGCCCCGCACGGTGCAGGAAGGCTCTTATCAAGGACTCAGGCCAAGCAGACATTCACCGTCGAAGAGTTTGAAAAGACAATGGATGGCATATTTACAACCTCCGTATGCGCAGACACAATCGATGAATGCCCGATGGTTTATAAACGCATGGAGGATATCGTCGACAATATCGCGCCGACTGTAGATGTTCTGCAGGTCATCAAGCCGGAATATAATTTCAAAGCATCCGAGTGATAAATTAGGGAGAGCAATTCTCCCTAATTTAGGTTAATACGCCTGCATGCTTTCCTGTTGCAATCAGGCTATCTATATCCTCATAGGCATTTTCAATCCGTTCCTGATGATATTGAAAATACCCGTCAAAAATTATATCCGTAATTTGGCATGCATCCCATTCATGCAAAACACTCCCAGTTGTTTTACCTTTAAACTCAGCATAATGTTCAAGAAGATAAATAAAAAACCACATTTCTTCACTAATCGATTGCATTACTCACCTCTAATATAGATAGAATTTTGAGGTTTACCAGTAATCATTTCTGCTTCCCAAATATCGAATATGCCATGACACCCAAATGAGTACAAGCCATTTTCTTTATCTTCAAGAAGAAGATGCGTTTGAGATGATACAAATTTTCTAAGCGCCTCCATTCTGTCATAGCCATATTTTTGCATCATGAGTTCTGTCACAGCCATATCATAATAATGCAAACTATTTGGACTAAGCCTATTCATATATGCAAAACCTCCTTAAATTTTAATGCAGCTATGGCAGTACAGATAATTCAGACCACAACGCATCATCTGTTTCATACACAGAAACCACCGGCGATCCTGAATCTCTAATTTTGCTCACGCGCTTCGCCCATTTTTCTGCCTGTTCAAAATCAGAAGTGAGGTAAAACCCAGCTCCGAAATCAAGAGAACTGCGCGAATAATGTAACAAAGGTTTTACAATTGGCTGATTACTTCCATGAAAAAGAATCATATTATTCCTAAAATGCACATCATTCTGCCGCGTATTCGCAATGCGAATAGCGGCAGAAAATGGCCCGTATCCGCCAACAGCGGATAGGGCCGGCGCGTGAGGCGTATCGGCGCATTTCGCGCCGATAGCCGACGCTTAAATTATAATTTTCTTACATCGCAGAACACATCAAACAGGTTCTGGACGCTTGTGAGGAGCGCGAGGCGGTTCATGCGGACGGCTTCATTCTCGGCATTGACAAGGACCGCCTCGAAGAAAGCATCTGCAGGCGCGCGGAGCGTTTCGAGCTTCGAAAGTGCCACATCATAATTTTTAGCAGACATGGCTTCTTTATAAGCGGCTGAAACATTTGTAATAGCCTGATAAAACGCGTTTTCGCTCTTGTCTTCAAACAATTTATCATCCACCGCGCCGGTCTGAACATTGGCCTGGCGAACGATATTGGCGACGCGCTTGAAGGTCGCGGCGAGGTTTGCAAACATCTCGCTGGCGCGATGGCGAGAAAGCGTCTCGACTCGTCCAATGATGGCGGGAACATCTGCAAGCGGCGAAACCGCGAGGACGGAATCGACGACTTCTGCGGCGTGATTTTCGAGCAGCATGAAGCGCAGACGCGTTTTCATAAAATCAAGAATCTGCGCGCACAGAGCCGCGTCATCATTCGTCTTGGGCTTCTCGTTAAGGCGTGCCTCAGTCTCGCGGACACACGCAATCGCAGCCTCGACCACAGGCTTGAGATCCATCGCCTGATGATGTTCATAAAGCGTGCGCATGATGCCATTGGCGGCACGGCGAAGTGCGAACGGATCCGCAGCACCCGTCGGAATGCGGCCCAGCGCAAAGAGCGCCGTAATCGTATCGACCTTGTCGGCGATACCGGCAATCGCACCGGTCAGCGTCGAAGCCACAGGCGCACCGGCCTGACGCGGGCTGTATGTCTCACGGATGCCCGTGCAGACATCGGCGGGAAGCCCTTCTTCGCGGCCATAATAATCGCCCATCATGCCTTCGACTTCAGGGAATTCATACACGACGTTCGTCGCGAGATCGGCCTTGCAGAAATGCGCCGTCAAGCGGACATGTTCTTTATCGACAGCGCCGTCCCAAAGGTCGGCCACGGCCATCGCGAGCTTCTCATCGCGCAAAACTTTATCATAAGTCGAGCCCATGCCTTCGATATATCGCATGTGCGTGAGCTTCTCATTATAATATTCCAAATTATGTTTTCTATCTTCCGCATAGAAGAATTCGGCATCTTTCAAGCGCGCCACAAGCACGCGCTCGTTGCCGCGCGCAACCACTTTGCGGTCATAAACTTCCGTATTTGAAAGCGTCACAAAGTTCGGCATCAGATTGCCATGATCATCGACAACGCTGAAATAACGCTGGTTTGTGACCATGCTTGTAATAATGACTTCGTGCGGAATCTTCAAAAACACGGGATCGAACGCGCCGACAATACCGACCGGCCATTCAAGAATCTCGACGACTTCCTCAAGAAGCTCAGGATTCTCAACGAGATGACCGCCAACGGATTTGGCAGCGGCATGCGCTTCTTCCATAACTTTGGCGCGGCGTTCGTCGGTATCAACGAGCACTTTCGCATCGCGAAGCTTGGCGACATATTCAGACGGCGTTTTGACCTCGATGGCAGCCGGCGCCATAAAGCGGTGGCCGTAAGTCAACGAACCGGCTTCGATTCCGGCAAATTTCATCGGCAGGACTTCATCGCCCAGACGGCACAAAATCCAGTGCACCGGGCGCGCAAACAGCGTCGGCTCATCCGACCAGCGCATCGGCTTGCCCCAATGGATCGCCGCGAGGCATTCTTCAAGGATGCCGCCCAGCAATTTCTTCGTCTCGTCGCCTTTTTCGCATACTTTGACGGCGATATATTGCATCGGCTTGCCTTTTTTGCGCTCCTGCGTGACTTCCTCAATCTGATCCTCGCTGGCGCCCAAGCCCTTCAAAAATCCGAGCGCGGCCGGCGTCCATTTGCCGTCGGGCGTCTTGCAGGCCGCCACAGCCGGACCGACTTTCAGCGTTTCAAGGTCGCTCTGACGCTCGGCAACTTCATCGACGAGCAGCGCCAAACGACGTGGCGAGGCGTACGCCTTGACTTCGCCAAGCGCGATGCGCGCGTCTTTGCAGCGTGATACAAAACCATCGCGGAGCGCGTCGATGGCCATGCCAATCTGAAGTGCAGGCAGATCCTCGCACCCCAGCTCAAAAATCAACGATTTCGACATTACTCGACTTCCTTTATTTCGTGCAGGGACATCCCTAAATAAGTCAAAGAGCGGAGCCCTTTGAAAATCCGCGCCGCTTTTACCAATTTTTGACATTTTTTACCACATAAATGCTTTCTTTTGGGCCGCCTATTGACCGCAAGCGGCCAATACGGCCGCCGTGTCGGGCTATCGCTGCGCGATACGCCCTCCTGGCACCGGCTATCTGCACCGCAGATACGCCGGCGCCTACAGCATATTCATATCATGACGCTTCATCTAACATCATGCTTGCAAAATCCATATAATATCTTTGCATTTCGTTCCATATTATTATAAATTTATCGCGTGTCTTGAGTACACAAAGGCGGCAAATCCGTCCACGTGGCTTTTCCTTGTCAAAATTTGAAACGAAACACAAAACATCAATCATTGAAACAACTATAAATATTTATTGGAGGTCGATCCATGAAAATCATCGCAAATTTATGCAAACTTCCAATCGTTGCAGCCGCCCTGCTATTGCTTGCCCTGCCTGGATGCCACAAGGCAAAACAGGCTGAACCGGCACCAGCCCCAGAAACAGAACATACGCCAGAAAATAATGCAGATCCGCAAACAGAACCAGCCCCTGCGGAACCAGCGCCCGAAGCGAATGCAGATCCGCAATCAGCCGCAGCCCCTGCGGAACCAGTACCCGAAGTGAATGCAGATCCGCAGAATGAACCAGCCCCAAGTCCTACCGTACAAGTGGAAGTTGGCGATAGCATGGCTGGATTCCCCCGAGAAGCGTTGGGCACGCCGAACACGCTCCCGCCTGAAGCCCCCAAAAAGGCTCCAAACAATAACCGTGAGTTTCAAGCGATTAAGGCGGCCGCAGACAATGACCATGGCGGAGACCTTATATATGGCCCACGCGCATTAACGCCTAATGTTCGTTTAAAAACCCCAGAAGTCGTAGGCAACATGGATAAACGCATCGTCCAAAAAATCGTCCGTCAGCGCACAGGCGAAATGCGCGCATGTTATGAAAAAGAGCTCATAAAAACCAAAAATCTCTCGGGAGAACTCAAGCTTCAATGGATCATCCTCTCAGACGGAAGCGTCAATAAAGTCGAAGTCATAGAACCAAACATGAATTATAAAAACATTAGTAATTTTGAAAAATGCCTCATCAATTCAGCCAAATTCTGGCGTTTTCCACCGCCCAAAGGCGGCAACCTGGTTCAGGTGACCTTCCCCATCAAGTTCGATCTGCCAGATGATTAAGACTATTTGGCAAGCTGTGGGACTGGGAATTCAAGCCATGCGGCTTAAAACATTATTTCTGCACTATCTCCAAACATCATTTATTAGAGGATTACATCATGAAAGCATTAACACAGCTGTTCAAGACCTCGCTTACCGCAGCGATTGCATTCTTCATGCTCGCGCTTCCGGGTTGCCACAAGGAAGAACAAGCTGCGACTTCGCCCACTGACACACCGGATGCTTCGCAGCCAGAGAATACCCAAGTACCAACAGCGTCAAACGAAAGCACACAGAATGAGCCACTGCCAAGCCCCGAAAACGAGCAAGATTCAGCCGCCCAACAAGACATGCAGATGCTCAAGACCGCCACAGATAATGACCCGGCACGCGACATGCTCGCCGCCGTGTATGGTCCTCCCGAAGTACCCCAAGCCGAACCAAAACCGGATGCAGAAAACACGTCAGACACCGAAAATTCTTCGGATAAAG
>JAFZFY010000223.1 GCA_017555665.1 Pseudomonadota bacterium
CTCAATTACGATGTCAAGATGGAGCAGTACCTCGTTCCTTCCTCCAAAGAATCTGTCGTGCTGACATGCACTTACGACGCATCCAAAGATAAGGCCGCAGAAATCCTCAAGTCCTGCACCGATGCCGTCAAGTCGCTCGTCATCGCAAAATAACAAACAGCCCGTTGAATCTTATAAAAGCACCCGCTCCGGGTGCTTTTTTTTTGCGCTGTGCAGCACACGCGGATATGAGCTGACGGCAGACGCCCAGACTTGCAGAACAGCCCCTTGCCTCCGATCGCACGCGTCCCGCCCCCTGCCGGCTGCGCCTTTTTACCGGCGGTCACGCGTTCACACACGGCTGTTCAGAGCGCAAGAATATGCTTCCAAATGAACGGTTTGCGCCGTATCACAGCCGCAAGACAAGAGCGCCTCGAACAGCCGATATCTCGCTGCTGTGGCGAAATATGAAAAATAATTGCCTTTTCAGGGAATGTGCACACGTTGAAGCATCGTTTGTCCGGCTGTCGCCCTGGAGTCGGTAAGGGCAGTCATCGTTTAATATCACATGGAGTTTCTTCAATGAGTAGTGAAGGTGAAATTTCAAAATTTCAGCAGCAATTTTCCGACGTTAAGACCGAGATCGCGAAGGTCGTTGTAGGTCAGGATGCCCTCGTCCATCGCCTTCTGATCGGTCTCATCACGGGCGGCCATGTCCTCGTCGAAGGCGTGCCCGGACTCGCCAAGACCCTTCTGATCCGCACGCTCTCGGAATGCCTGGATGCCACATTTTCACGCATCCAGTTCACCCCGGATATGCTCCCCGTCGATGTGATGGGCACGGAGATTTTCAATCCCAAAGATGCCACATTCTCGATCAAGAAAGGCCCCGTGTTCGGCAATCTCGTGCTGGCAGACGAAATCAACCGTGCGCCGGCGAAAGTCCAGTCCGCGCTCCTCGAAGCCATGCAGGAAAAGCAGGTGACGATCGGCCGTGAGACATTCAAGCTGGACGATCCATTCCTCGTCATGGCCACGCAGAACCCGATCGAACAGGAAGGCACCTATCCGCTGCCCGAAGCGCAGCTCGACCGTTTCATGCTCAAAGTCATGGTCGGCTATCTCAAGCGCGACGAAGAGATCAAAGTCGTCGAGCGCATGGCCGGCGGCACGCCGGTACCGCAGGTCCGAAAAATCATGGAGCTCACGGATGTCCTTGCAGCCAAGAAAGCCGCCGAATCCGTGCTCACCGAAAACAAGGTGCTCGGCTATGCCGTCGATCTCGTCGAAAGCACGCGCTATCCCAAAGATCACGGCCTTTCCTCGATCGCATCATTCATCGAGATGGGTGCCTCGCCACGCGCCTCTATCAATCTCGTCAAGGCAGCCAAAGCACACGCGCTCCTCAACGGCCGCGATTTCTGCAAGCCGCACGACATCAAGACGATCGCGCCGGATGTCCTCCGCCACCGCATCGCGCTTTCATACGAAGCCGAAGCCCAGGGCAAGACTGCTGACGACATCATCAACACGATCCTCGAAACCTGCCCCGTCCCCTGATTTTGGGAACTTTCGGCCATCGGGGGACACCCCCGCGCGGCTATTGGCAATGCCAATACGCCGCTCCCCCGCGCGGCTATTGGCGATGCCAATACGCCGCGACACTGAACCAGAATTTTTTGCACTGCGTGCATCGATCTTGATCAGGCATCATCATGCTTACCCCTGAAATCATCAAACAGGTCAAACAGATACAGATCCGAACCGGCCGGCAGGTCTCCGATGTGCTTGCAGGCGCCTATCTCTCCGTATTCAAGGGCGTCGGCATGGAGTTTGACGAGGTCCGGCCATACGTGCCCGGAGACGACATCCGAAGCATCGACTGGAACGTCACCGCGCGCACCGGCACCCCATATATCAAGCGTTTCGTCGAGGAACGCGAACTCACGGTGCTGCTCGTCGTCGATATCAGTCCAAGCCTCGATTTCGGCAGCACCAACCGCTCCAAGCGCGAAGCCGCCACAGAACTCAGCGCATTGCTCGCCTTTTCCGCGATCGAAAACGACGACAACATCGGCCTGCTGCTCTTCCAGAACGGCGTAGACGAATTCATTCCGCCGCGAAAAGGTCAGAAACACGCGCTCCGCATCGTCCGTGAAGTCCTTGCAAGATCGAAAGGCGCCGACCAGCCCTATGACGAAGCCGCCGGCGACTCCAGCTTCTGGCGAAAGATCGGGCAGCGCCTCAGAAACACTTTCGAAGCCTTCAAAAAACGCTCAAAACACCAGGACCGGCAGACAAACATCGCCCAGGCGCTCGAATTCTGCCATCAGGTGCTCCATCGCAGGGCCGTCATATTCCTGATCTCAGATTTCCTCGATGACGGCTATATCGATGTCGCGCGAAGCGTCCACAGAAAGCACGATCTGATCAGCATCCTCGTCAACGACGCGCGAGAATTCGAGATCGCCAACGAAGGCCTGCTCACGCTTGAAGATGCTGAAACTGGCGAGCTTTGCGAAGTGGACACGAGTTCAAAAGCGTTCAGGGAAATGGCTTCTGCGCAGGCGCATGCGCGCGTGGAAAGGCTTCGCGAAGTCTTTGATGCATCGGGATTCGACCTGATCGAAGTCGATGCCACCAAACCGCTCATCGACCCGTTGCTCGCCTTCTTCAAAAAACGTCAGAAAAGATTCCGATAAAACGCTGCGGCACCGCAAAACCTGCCGCAGACTGGATACAGCTGATTGATATGAAACGATTATTTTGTTTGATGCCGCTCGCTTTTTGCGCAGTGCTTGCCGGGTGTTCCGCGACTGCGCCCGAACACGCGCCCCAGGAAGCCGAAGCGCCCGCCATTTCCAATGCCGAACCGGTATTCCGGGAAACCACACTCGGTCCCGTGCATGCCGTTGTCGAGCTCAGCGATGCGAAGCCGGTACTCGGAGACCAGATACGGCTGACGCTTCGCGTCGATGCGGACAGCGAAACCTCTGTGGTCATGCCGGATTTTGGCGACCAGCTCGGAAAATTCGGGATCGCCGATTATAAGACCACGGATACCGTCCGCGAAGACGGCAGGAACGAATACACCCAGATCTACACGCTTGACCTGCCGATGTCCGGCAGCCTCAGGACGCCGTCTTTCCTTGTGGAATTCACGGACAACCGCCCAAATTCCGAATATCAGGGCAAGCTTCAGGAACTGCTCACGGACGAGATCCCCTTTGAAGTCGCATCCGTGTTCAGCGGCGATACCGTGCCTGACGACCTCTATCCCGCGATCGGCACACTCGATGAGCTGGTCATTCCAAGCGCCCAGAAGACGAACTGGTACCTCTGGGGTCTACTCGGATTCGCGGGCGCAGCCGCCGCAGGCGCATTTTTCTGGCTCAGGTCAAGGAAATCCGCGAAGCCCGCGCTGCCGCCGGATATCCTCGCGCTCAGCGCGCTCGACGACATGGAAAAAGCCCCCATCCCCAAAGACGCGCAAGCGATCGACGCCTGGTATGTCCAGCTTTCCGGCATCGTGAGGAACTATGTGGAAGGCCGCTTCGACCTGCACGCGCCGCGACTGACGACTGAGGAATTCTTCGTGCTCGCCAAGGATTTCAAGGCGCTCAAAGACGATGAAAAGCTCCTGATCCGGAAACTTCTGGAACGATCGGACTGCGTCAAATTCACGAATTATCTGCCGTCGGAAGCCGAGTCCAAGGACATGCTCGCCGATGCCCGGAAATTTGTCGAACAGACACGCCCCGCCGCCGAAGCCGCATCTGCCCCAAAAGCCTAGCCGAACCGTGATATGCCGGACATGCACAAGGCTGCATGCCCGGCCGTGTGCCTGCGAGCGATCGCATCGAGCAGGCACACGTCATATCTTCTTTTGAACCACAAACTTTCTGGCATTGAAAAATGTTTGAATTTCGCGAACCAGGTTTTCTGGCGCTGGCCCTGTTGGCCATTCCGCTATTCATAATCATGAGACGTCCGATCGGACGGATCAGGTTTTCGAGCCTGAAGATCTGGCCTCACAGGTCTCGCAGTTTCAAGGCTCGCACGTCCTTCATACCGCCGCTTCTTCTGGCACTGGCGTTCGTGATGTTCTGTATCACGCTTGCCGGGCCGCGCATTCCCGGCGGCGTCGTCCACCGGCATAAGGAAGGCATCTCGATCATGCTCGTCGTCGACAAGTCCGGATCAATGGATGCCCTGGATATGTCAAAAGAGGACAAGGAGCAGAACAGGCTTGAAGCGCTCAAGGACGTGCTTGCAGACTTCATCAACGGCAACGGCAGCACGCTTCGCGGCCGCCCGGATGACGCAATCGGCCTTGTCAGTTTCGCGCTTTATCCGGATTCTGACTGCCCGCTCACGCTCGACCACGTGACGCTCATGGAACTCGTGCGCGATGTCAAGATCGCCGACCGAGAGGAATCGCAGACGGCGATCGGCGACGCGCTGGGGCTTGCAGCCGAAAGGCTGCGCGATGCGCCAGGCAATTCAAAAGTCATGATCCTGCTCACAGACGGCGTGAACAACGCCGGCTATGAAGACCCGCTTGAAACAGCCAGAATGGCAGCCCAGTTCGGAATAAAGATCTATACGATCGGCATTGGAACGAACGGCACCGCGCCGATATACATGACGCATCCGTTTACCGGCCGCAAGTATATCGACCAGATCCCGGTGGAGCTGGACGAAGCCAGCCTGACCCAGATCGCCGAGATGACGGGAGGCGAGTATTTCAGGGCAAAAGATCGCGCCGGCCTGGAGGATATCTATGAAAAGATTGACAAGCTCGAAAAGACAAAGATCAACGAGGACCGAACGCTTCACTACGACGAGAAGTACACGCAGTTCCTCATGATCGGCATGTTGCTCGCGCTTCTGGGCGTGCTGCTCAAGGTGACGTATTACCGCCGTTCTCCGATGTGACCTTCATGCGAGGGGGGAGCGGCGTATTGGCAAAGCCAATAGCCGCGCGGGGGGACGCTTCCCCCCGCCCCCAAACCAAACAACCAAAGAGCAAAGATGAACTGGATAGAATTTGAACATGGCGACCGCGCGATCTGTCTTCTTGCGGTTCTTCTTGTCGTCCTGTTTTTTACATATCAGATATTTGCACAGCGCCGCAAACTGGGATCCTTTGTGGGCAAAGAGCTTCAGGACGCGCTCGTGACACGCGCCTCGCTACGGAGCCGCATCCTTCAGATCATCTGCCTGGCGTTCAGCGGCATCCTTTTCGTGGTCGCGCTGATGCAGCCGCAGATCGTGAAGAAAGAGCATGTCGTGGCAAGCCGTGACAAGGCAAATATTTTTATCGCGCTTGACGTTTCAAAGAGCATGCTGGCGACCGATGTCGCCCCCGACCGTCTGGAACGCGCCAAATCAGAGATCCGTGACATGCTTCCGTCATTCACGACGCACAACGTCGGTCTGCTCGCGTTTGCAGGCCGCACGACAGTCCTGTCGCCCCTCACGATGGATCACGGCTTTTTCCGCCTGGTGCTGGACAGCGCATCGCCGAGAAGCGTCACGCTGGGCGGCACGAATATCGGCGAAGTGATACGCAAAGGCACGAAGCTCCTGAGCGCGCATGAAGGCCCCAAGGCGATGATCCTCATCACGGACGGCGAAGATCACGATTCGTACCCGCTCGAAGCCGCAGAAGAGGCACGCCGTGCAGGCGTCGTGATCATCACGGTCGGTTTCGGCTCGGAAACCGGCTCGACGATCGATGTCCTGGACCGAAAGACAGGCATCAAAAAACGCATCACGGATTCATCAGGAGCCGAGGTGGTCTCGCGCCTGGACGGTGAAACGCTCCGCCAGATCGCCTCAAAGACCGGAGGTGTCTATGTCCCGGCCAAAACCGGCGTGCTCGACCTCGAAGGCATCATGGCTCAGCATATCCTTCCGCTCGTCAATGAGACCAATCAGGAGAATGTCCGCGAAGTCAGGATCGAGCTGTTCCAATGGTTCGTGGGGATCGGGCTCGTATTTTTCCTCGGTTTCCTCATCAGCGACGGCAGGCTTTTCAGGCGCATGAGAAAGGAGAGAAACGCATGAAACGCGGTTTGATCTGCATGCTGGCGATCTTGCTTGCCAGCACGAACGCTTTTGCACAGAACACGGCGGATCCGGCGGATCCCAACGCGGGCGCGGCCGCCGAATCCACCGAAGATGCGGCGCAAGCGCCAGCCAGCATTTATGATGACGCGTCGCTCAAGCCGCGCGACATCTACAATCTCGCCGTTCAGAAGCTCGGCGCCAACGACTTTGCGCTGGCGATCGAGGGGCTGTCGCGTGCGCGCGATCTCGCGGCATACGACAACGAGCTCCGCTACTCGTCCGCATATAATCTGGGCTTCGCCTATGCCAAGCGCGCCGAAGCCGCTGGCGACATGAACGCGCTCGACATGAACGCGCTACAGGCCGTGATCGATGACCTCAACATGAGCATCGCCTGGTTCCGCGATGCCGTGCGGCAGCGCCCGAGCCTGACAGAAGCCAAGGGAAATCTGGAAATCACGCTCAAACGCCAGCTCATGGCCAAAGACATCCTGGCTCAAAAATACAACACACTCGAACACCAGCTCGATGCGCTCATCCAGACAGAGCGCGGCATCCGAGAAAATTCACGGTCTCTATCCGAGCGCATCCAGGCCGCCAATGCGAGCCGTGATCCCCTGACATTCCAGGAAGACTTCAAGACCCTGGCAAAACTCCAGCGCCAGGCCATCACCGATGCCAACCAGACCGCAGAAAATCTGGCGCATGCCATTTCTGCCATCGAATCCAAGCAGGAATCCGAGCGCACGCAGGAAGAGGCTTTCAAGCTATTCCAGCTTCAGAGCGCGTCACCGCTCCTCGATAACGCGCGGCAGGCCATGGCAAGCGCGCGCCGACAGCTTCGTGAATTGTCCATGTCCGAAGCGCTGCGCCTCACAAACAAAGCCTTTAATGCGCTCAAACAGGCCCGTGAGCAGCTCGCAGACCCGCTCAGCGTCATCGGCCATATCCTCGAGGATGAGACGAATTTCGTGCGGATCGCCTCGGCAAAACACATGTTCGAGACCCCGGAACTGCTCGCTGCATACAAGGCACAGCTCCAACAGGATGATCTGGCCGCACCGCCCTGGCTGACCGCCGACCTGCTCAATGACGAACAGACAGACGCGATGCTTCGCACGAACCGCGTATCCGCATTTTTAAAGGCGATGGTCGAGGCCGCCGCACAGCAACCCGACAACGCACAAGGCCAAGATCCCAGACAGGCCGAAGCCGCCACAGAACAGGTCGAGCAGATCAAAGATGCCCTGCCCCTCATCGACGAAGCCGCCGATGCCATGCAGCGCGTCACCCAGGCCATTGAACAGAACAACACCAAAGATACCGTCGAACAAGGCTCGCTGGCTGTCGAAAAGCTCGCGCTCGCGATGGAGCGGTTCGCAGATCTCAAGCACCTGATCGAGATCGCGTATGCCTCTCAGGAAAGCCTCGATCCTGTGATCCGTGGCGAACTTGAAGGCAAAGAAGAACTGCTCACGCGCGAACAGCAACGCCAGATCCTCAAGCCAGTACTCGAAAAGAATGTCGACCGACTCGAACGCCTCTCGACACTGCTCGCCAAGGAATCTGCCAAGATGAATCAGCAGGCCATGCAGGGCGCACAAAACGGCCAGCAGATCTCCGAAGAACAGCAGCAGCAGATGCAGCAGCTCTTTGAAACCGCCGAGATGCTCAGAAACCAGGCAAAAGAAGCCGATGAACGCCTCGTTCAAAAGCTTTCCGAAGCGCACGCTGAAGACATCGACGAGACGGCAGTCCCGACCTCGATCAGCGATGCCACATGGGGCGAGCTTTCCGGCGATGCCGAAACAGCCAAACAGTCACTGGAACAGCTGAGGATCCTGTTCTTCACAGTCATCGAGCACATCCAGGAACTGCTCAAACAGCAGACCGCCACACTCGACAAGACGACAGATGTCTCCACCGGGGAAGCCTCGGAAATCGAGATGAAGCTCCCGCCGGTCATCGACCGCGAACGCATGCACGAACTGACGGCTGAAAAGCTCTCCGAAGTCCTGACAAAACAGGCCGAAAGCATGCAGAATCAGCCCCCACAGCAAGGCGGCCAGAATCCCGCCGAGATGGCCAAACGATACACGGAAGCCGCCAGCGAGCTTCAGGTCGCGGCGACCGCCATGCGCCAGGCGCAAAGCGACCTGCAGAACGAAAACAGGCTCTTCACGGAATCGATCGAACAGCAGAACACGGCCATCGAACACATCCAGAAGGCCCTGGAGCTCCTGCAGCCCCCGCAACAGCAACAGCAGCAAC
>JAFZFY010000224.1 GCA_017555665.1 Pseudomonadota bacterium
CGCGTCTGGCGGCTTCTTCTGCTTCGCGTTTTGCGGCTTCTTCTGCTTCGCGTCTGGCGGCTTCTTCTGCTTCGCGTCTGGCGGCTTCTTCTGCTTCGCGTCTGGCGGCTTCTTCGGCTTCGCGTCTGGCGGCTTCTTCGGCTTCGCGTCTCGCCTGTTCTTCAGCTTCGCGTCTGGCGGCTTCTTCGGCTTCGCGTCGGATCGCCTCGGCGGCTTCGCGGAGGGCCTGTTCTTCGGCTTCTTGTCTTGCTTTTTCTTCAGCTTCGCGTTTAGCGGCTTCCTCAGCATCGCGCCTTGCTTGTTCTTCGGCTTCGCGTCGGATGGCCTGTTCGGCTTCGCGGAGGGCGGCTTCCGTCTCGCGGAGCGCATCATCTTCGGCTTTTTGGAGGGCTTCGTCTAACTGGATTGTCGTGTTTTCTGCTTCACGTTTTGCGGCTTCTTCGGCTTCTTGTCGAGCGATTTGGGCGCGTTTTTCTTCTTCGAGCTGTTGTTTGCGTGCGATGATTTCGTCGTCTTCTATGGCGTGTGCGTCTGCCTGGATGGGCGCGCTGTAATTCGGCGCGGAGAGGGATGCGCCCGGATGGAACGAGATCGCAGGCATGGCGATGACTGTATCGTGTTTGTTGAAGTCGATTTTTTCGATCTCATCCCAGCCGTCATCTTTATCATCGTCATCGGAATCATTGCTGAGGAGCGCGTCGACTTTGAGCCGTGTCTCTTGTGATTCGGTGAGGTCATTGATCGTGTCAATGAGTTCGGATTTGGGATTGGCGGGGAGGACTGGTTCAAGCATGGGCTGGGTGGTATCTGGGGACGCTTGAACATTGGATTGGTGCAGGAGTCCGAGATCGGCAATCGAGATACCAGCCAGGGTCTGCATGCCGCTGCTTTCAAGGGGCTTTTTATTTTCGACTTTTGCGCCACAATAGCCGCAGAAGCGTGAATTTTCGGGTAACTCGTGTTGACAGGAACTACAGCGAATCATGAGAGGCACTCCAGAGCCGCAGGATGCGACGAAGCCAGGGAAAACGAATCATTTTTAAGGCACATGTCGCAAGTATAAAGACATGCATTTAATACTATATCACAAGGGCGCAAAACGACGAAAAAAAAAGACAAATCACGGGGAAAATGGTTGCGGCTAAGCGGCGCGTATCGCAGATAGCGCCGCCTCGGGCGAGTAGGCGCGCCGTATGCGCTTCGCGCATAGGCGCGCATGGCGGCGTATCGCAGATAGCCGCGCTCCCCAAATGCAGCCGGGTGCGGGGCGCGCCGTCAGAAGTCGAATGTCATGCCGGGGGTGGCGATTTGGAAGCCGAGTTTTCGGGCGCTGGCGAAGGCATCTTTGGTCGTGTCGTCGGCGTAATGCATGAGGACGATCAGCTTGCGGATGTCTTCCGGGAGTTCCGCGATCTCGTCGATGGAGGTATGGACGGCGTGCGGGTAGGGCGCGGAGAAATAGACCTCGTGAAAGATGAGGCTGACATTGCGGTCGAGCAGTGTTTCGATGCGTTTTTGTGAAAAAGTGCAGTCGGATGTGAACGCGACGCGATTGTCGAGGATGATCCCGAAGGCCGGTTTCTGGGGGGTGTGGATGACGGGGAAGATCTCGCAGGGGAGGCCGAAGATGTCGAAGGGCTGCTGCGGCATGACGATATGTATGTCCGCATAGTCGTGCAGGGTGGTGATTCTGGGCTTGCCGTCCTGGTAGATGAGCGTCTCCATCGAGCCTCTGAGGCAGTTGTCCCAGAGGTCTGAGCCTTCGATCGGCGAGTGTTTTCGGGAAAATGCGTGGGGAAGCCAGAGGTTTTGTCTTTTCTGGCAGGCGAAGAAGCTCTGGAAGAAGAATTCTTCGAGGCCGAGCGCGTGGTCGCCGTGCAGGTGCGTGATGAACGCGCCGTCGATATCGTGGATCGGAATGTTTCTGTCGTGAAGCGCGAGCGGGCAGAGCAGGCCGCAGTCGAGCAGCCATGCATGCCCGCATGCCCGGACGATGGCGTTCGTGTTATAATTGACCGGGGGCTTGGACCAGGCGTTTCCGGTGCCCAGAAACTGTAAGGAGAATTGCGTCATTGTCATTCCGGGTTGGCAGGACGGTCACGGTGATGTCCAGGCGTGATCGGGAGCGCGCGCATCGCTGCGGTCAGCGGTCGCGCCTGTTCACGCGTATGCGCATCACGGTCACCTGCGGCAAGTTTACCCGAAAACGTGCCGGACGGCAATTTTAGAGTTGTATCTGGTGAGGCGCGCCGGGCGATATGGGGATGGCGGATTCCCACGGGAGCGCGCGGCTGAATCGTGGCGATGCAAAAACTCAAAACAGATATTGTCATGCCTTGTTGTTATGCGGTAAAGTAAAAGTTGCTGTGATGTGACGTAAGCGCATTATGATCATGGCGAGATCACAACAACATTAGATGAATGGCAAATTCATGGTACATCAATCAGAGTCGGAGCGTTACATACTGAAATTCATCTCAGGCAAATATCAGGGCGGTGAGTTTGCTTTGGAGATGAATCAGGAACTGATAATCGGTCGGAGCAGCGAGCTTGAGATGGTTCTGATCGAAGACATGGTGAGTCGTCACCATGCGAAGATCGTGACGACACCGGAGGAGATCACGATCGAAGATCTCGGCAGTACGAACGGCACGTTTGTGAATGGCGAGAAGATCACGAAATGCAAGCTGAAAGAGGGTGACCGTATCCTGATCGGCACGTCGATCATCAAGCTGGTGTATGAAGAACAGGATGCGAATCAGCCGCCTCCACCGCCATCCGTGTCGTTGCCGGATATGGACGCGCCGCCGACGATGACGCTGACCGGCGCGCGCCGTGTGCACAGTCAGGCGCGCTCGCATCAGGCGGGATCAGGCGTGCTGACCGGCGATATCAATCAGGTCCATCTGCCCGATCTGCTTCAGCTTTTCGGCCCGTCCAAAAAGACCGGCGCGCTCTTTGTCACGACACCGGCCGGCACCGAGGGCGGCATCTATATGCGCGATGGCCGCGTGTATGGCGCGGTGATCAACGGGAACTTCGATGTCTCTGTCATGAAGTCCTTCTGCCGCATCATGTGCTGGGAAAAAGGCACGTTCCTCTTTGATACGACGGCGACGTATGATTTCGAGCATCCGATCAATGAAACGGTCGAAACGATGCTCATGGAAGCCATGCGCGTGATGGATGAGACGCGCGCCATCGGGGATGATGTGCCAGCGTTTGAGGCGATTTTCCGCATCACGCTCCCGCTGGAACCGAAACTCAGCGACCTCACCAAAGATCAGCTCGACATATTCCAGCTCGCGCTCGCGGAACCCTCGATGGAAGCGATCCTCAACAGCTCCGAGCTCGATGATATCGAGACGACAAAGGCGGTCGTTCACCTTCTCAGAAATAACTACATGGTCACAGTCTGATCATTTATTTGCGCCGCTTCATGTCGAAGCGGCTTTTTTATGGAGTTTTTCTCATGTCTCTGATGAATGATGTTCAGGAACAGGTCAAAGTCGCGATGAAGGCCGGCGATGCTCGCCGTCGTGATGCGCTTCGCCTTGTCCACAATGCCCTCAAGACCGAATTTATCAACAAGCGTGTCGAGCTGACGCCCGATGAAGAGATCGCGATCCTGACGCGCGAAGCCAAGAAACGCCGCGAAGCGATCGAAGGCTACAAGGCCGTCGGCAGCGAGGAACGCGCCGAACAGGAAGCTTACGAGCTCGAAATCATCCAGGGCTTTTTGCCCGCCGGCCTCAGCGAAGACGAAGTCCGCGATATCATTAAAAATCTCGTCGCTGAACTCGGCATC
This sequence comes from Pseudomonadota bacterium, assembly GCA_017555665.1. GTDB lineage: Bacteria > Myxococcota_A > Bradymonadia > UBA4248 > UBA4248 > UBA4248. The sequence goes on from JAFZFY010000224.1 coordinate 3,809, forward strand.
GCGACCAAGAAAGACCAGGGCAAGCTGATGAAAGCCTTGATGCCGCAGGTCAAGGGCCGTTTCCCCGGAAACGATGTCAAACGCCTTGTGGATGAGCTGAATCTTCAGTAATCGATAAAGAATCATGGCCGCAGGTGTGCGCGCGCATCTGTGGCTTTTTTTTATGCCATGGATGGCAGTCATAGAAGCAGGGAGGCTTTGACATGCAGAGAAAGTATTTTGGCACAGACGGTATCCGCGGCCTTGCAAACCAGTTTCCGATGACGGTGGATGTGGCTTTGAATCTGGGCAAGGCGCTTGCCGCGATGCTTCCGCGACGCGGTTCCTCGTTCAAGGTGCTCATCGGGAAGGACACGCGCCGTTCGGGCTATATGTTCGAGTCTGCGCTTGCCGCGGGGATCAACGCGATGAACGGCGATGTGCTGTTCACGGGGCCGCTCCCGACGCCCGCCATCGCGCACCTCACGACCGCCATGCGCTGTGATGCCGGCATCGTGATCAGCGCGTCGCATAACCCGTATCACGACAACGGCATCAAGGTGTTCTCGGCAGACGGCTTCAAGCTTCCCGATGAAGTCGAGCTCGCGCTTGAGGCGCTGATCGAAGACCCCTCTTCGCTGTGCGACCGCATGGCGCCTGAGCATATCGGCCGCTCGCGCCGTATCGATGACGCGCAGGGGCGCTACAATGCCTTTATCAAGTCGAATTTCGAGCGCGAGCTCTCGCTTGACGGCTTCAAGGTCGTGATCGACTGCGCCAACGGCGCGTCTTACCGCATTGCGCCGGCAGTGCTTGAGGAACTCGGTGCCGAAGTCGTCGCGACCGGCGTGGAGCCGAACGGCTATAACATCAATGACGGCGTGGGCGCGCTGCATCCGGAGCATTGTGCCGGCTTGGTGCGCGAGCATCATGCGGATCTCGGCATCACGCTCGACGGCGACGCAGACCGCCTGATCCTTGTCGATGAGCTCGGCAATATCGTGGACGGCGATGCCGTGATGGTCATGCTCGCGATCGACCTTAAATCACGCGGCATGCTCAAAAAGAACACGCTCGTGACGACGGTGATGAGCAATCTTGGGCTTCATCACGCGCTGCATGCGCGCGGTATCGACACGGTGCAGACGAAAGTCGGCGACCGCTATGTCGTCGAGGCGATGCGCGCCGAAGGCTATTCGCTCGGTGGCGAGCAGAGCGGCCATATCGTGATGCTCGATCACGCGACGACCGGAGACGGACTGCTTGCGGCGTTGCGCGTGCTCTCTCTGATGCGACGTTCCGGCCTCAAGCTTTCCGAGCTCGCGTCCGTGTTCTGCAAGCTCCCGCAGGTGCTGATCAATTTCCGCGTCGACCGCAAAGTGCCGCTCGAAGAGCTCGTCGAGTCTTCCAGGCGCATCGCCGAAGTTTCCGAAGCTTATGGCGATGCCGGCCGCGTCCTCGTGCGCTATTCGGGCACCGAGCCGAAATGCCGCGTCATGCTCGAAGGCCCGGATTTGGCCGTCTTGCAGCGCGATGCGCAGTCGATTGCCGATTTGATTGCGAAAGAAACATCGAATTGATTTGGGTGCGCGAGAGACGCGCATGGCGCGCGCCTATGCCTGACGGCATACGGCGCGCGAGAGACGCGCAGACCGCGCGTCTTTACGTTGGGCGCGGCTATCGCGATGCGATACGCCGTGCGTGGGCGGCCTATGCCTGACGGCATACGGCTTGCCAGGCACGTGTCACGACACGTGCCTACTGGCGCGGCTATCGGCCGTTGGCCAATACGCCGCGCGCCCGTGGGCATCTGGATACCGTTATGCGCATGAAATATCCAATATTTATATTTTATATCATGTTATTCTGTTTGGGAATAACTTTGAGCATGATGGAACACAAGCATGGCGCGTCGGAACGAAGGGTATCTTCAGCGACACCCCAATGGGGATGATTTAGGCAAAAAATAGATTTATTTATCGTCAAGGCTGGCACGAAAGCGCGTGCCACTGAGAGTCGGAGTCGAAAACAGTTCTGCTCTACACCCCAATGGGGACGGTCAGAATCACATTGTGACACTTATATGACATATATGCCGTATTCGATGTGTCATTGTGGGGGCGATAGTCACCAGGTCTTTGAGAATTGAATAGGAGAAAGCAGGGGGCATCAGAATGCCCCGTTCGTCGTTGGTCAACAACTGGGTCGGTCAGCCTGCGGTTCTCCCGAGAGGGAGCTGACTTTTTTATGAAGTCAGATTCTGGCGGCGAAAAACGTACATTTGATTGAGATGAAAACGTCATAAATAGGAAAGATAATCTCATCTACACCCAAACGGGGATGATTATGAGCGATGAGTTCTATATACAACAAGCCACTCGGGCGATGGGCGTCTGAGAAACCATTTAAAGGAGATACACTATGTCAGAGCATTGCTTCGGAATTAAGCCAGAACGGCTTGGTGGAAATGGAACTCGCAAATGTGGATCAATTCTGTGGAGGTGCAAAAAATGCGGCGCAGTCGGTTGTTTGGTTGACGGATGTACCCAACAGATGTTTCACAATGGGCGCTGTATGAGATGCGGACATTGTAGCAAGGAAATTGTAAAATAAACTACTGCGCTGAGAAATTCTGAATAATGACACAACTTTTGTCTTGCTATTACGCAATACTCGCTTCCCTTGCCCCTTCGGGGCAAGGGGGCGGGGGATAGGAGCAATTGTTCAGACATTCTTAGAACATTACCATTTGCAGCAAAGGAGTAAACATGAAGCAGAAACAACAATCTAATGAGCGACCTTTTGTCTTTGAAGTCGTTGTCCTTAGGGATAACCAGAGCTATTCTGTTGAATTGAACAGACCAATA
>JAFZFY010000225.1 GCA_017555665.1 Pseudomonadota bacterium
GCCGTTCTCTAAATCACGAACATTTCAAGGCCTTTCTCCCCCATAAGCAGTCGAACATTTATATCCCCCCAAGGCAAAAACTCTCGTACGGCTTACTACCGCCTACTGCCTATTGCCTGTCCTTCTTCTACCAGCTTCTGATACCGCACCATCAAATCCGCTACAATCGCTGGCTCACTCATTTCTGGCGCATAGCCATAAATCTCCATCACTGCCTTATCGAGCGCCTTGTGGGCCTTGATTAAATCTGAGGGCATCGTTAAAGGATCATATAAATCAGCGAGCGAACTGTCGGGATGGTTATCCCTTGCGCGCAGTATCTCTTCGGCACAAAGACTGATCTTGGCTTCCATGCGTTTTTTATAATCCTCTTCACTTTCTTTGGACTTTCTCTTTGCACTGCCAATACCATTTGCACCATTCAGCTCGGGCCACGGGAAATTGTTGTAAACGATATCTTTTGAATATCGATAATCACTTTTTAATCGTCCACACACAGCACGCATCCAAGACATGTGAACAGCAGAAGTGAGAATGCCAAAGTGATAGAGCGTGGCGTCAGGAATTAGTTTAACAAGATTACTGCATAAAACATCTGGGCTCATATAACCAATTGGAATATACTTTCGCTTTTCAGATGAAACTTCTGGTATCACAATATAATTGCTTTTAGGCATATTTTCGACATGGAATCTTGTCGGTTTCTCTGCAAGTTTACGCGTTCCCTCGCTCTTACTAGCTAAACGAAACGCTTTCACAGCTTGCACACGCTTCATACATTCTGGTAGTTTACGCAATTCAGAGGGTTCGCAATCCCCCAACCAAAGACACCATCTTGGACGATTGTTAATAAATTCATCTGAACCGTACCAACGCTTAAAATACTTTTCCGACGCTAGCTCACGTTCTACAAATTCTTCTTTTTCCTTATCCAAAAATAAATAATTACCACCATCTATCGGTTTATTGCCTATACCAATTTCTGGAATTTGACATAATGGCTTTGGTCGGCTCATCACGCTGATGCATGGCGCATCCACAAGATAAGCATTAATTTGCTTGCAATTTGTCTTTACAACTTGCTTGGCATCTTTTCCATTTTTAAAAACCATCTGTTCATTTAAAATATATCTTTCCGTCACTTTATCGGATTTGCAAAAACCGACGATAACACAATGCACGGCAGCTTTGCCGCGCCCCTCATTCCACCATTTGAATGTTCGCCATGCATAATCGATATGCAATCCATCCTCAAACAAGGGTTGCCACAGATTTGCAGGCGTTTCGCCCTGTGTGACTGAATTCGTCATCACAAATGCAGTGCGCGTATGCGATGCATAAGTCATATAATCTGAAGCCCGTTTGACCCAACAGGTCACATAGTCCAGATTGCCCGCATTCTTTTGATTGCCAAAGACCTGATTCAAATCATCTTTCTGTTCCGAGTTCATATATCTTGCACCAATATACGGCGGATTACCAATAATATAATCAAATCTTAAATTTTCCTCATACTTCACGTCATCTTTCAACAGGTCTTGCCAATCTCGCCTTAACGCATTTCCCTGAATGATATGTGCGCTTCTTTTCAAGGGCAAATCGGCATACGCCATCCCGAACCACTCGCCGACTTCGCGATTCATCAGGTGTTCGACGAGCCACATGCCGGTGCGCGCGACTTCGCATGGAAAATCAAGAATCTCAAGGCCATAAAATTGGTCGATGCTCACCTTGATGAGTGGCGAAACATCCAGCAATCGCTGACGCGACGGATATTTCATCTTGATGATCTCAAGTTCAAGACGACGGAGCTCTTTATAGGTCGTAATCAGGAAGTTGCCGCAACCGCATGCTGGGTCAAGAATGCGCAGGCTTGCAATCTTTTCATGAAACGCCTCGAGCTTTTTGGGCGTCGCTTTCACGCGCTCAAACTCAGCCCACAGTTCGTCCAAAAACAGCGGGTTGATGACTTTTAAGATGTTTTCTTCGCTTGTGTAATGCGCCCCGATTTCTCGTCTTTCATCGGGATCCATAATACCCTGAAACATTGAACCGAAGATGGCCGGTGATATTTTACTCCAGTCGAATTTGCAGCAGTCAATAAGTGTATGGCGCATTCTTTCGTTAAATTCTGGAGTTTCAAGACGTTCCCTGAACAATCCCCCATCCACATTGCCAAATTGCAACAAGTCAGCAGAAAGCAATGAGCGCTTTGAACGTTTTTCCGGAGGCATGTCGAGAATTTCAAACAATTTCCCTATTCTCTCAGAAAGGTCTGAGCCATCCTCTTTAGAATTCTCGTTGTAATTCAAAAACGCGTCTTTCGGGAAAATGCCTGTATCCTCAGCGAACATGCAGAACAGAAGGCGCACCAGATACACTTCAAGTTCGTGTCCTTCATAGCCAAATTCTTTAAGCGCATCATGTATCTTGGCCATCTTTACAGCCGCCTGAATATTCACTTCAAGCTGTTCGTCATAGATGCGCGTTGTCTCATAACCGGCAATGTTCGCGAAATGACGCACATATTTCCGGATGTCTTTGATCCTGAAAGAGACATGTTCCGCCGTCGTGCGGTGATACAGCTCAAACCTGTCAAAATCGCACACAAGAACGAGCTCGGGCATTTCTTCTGCAGGCAGATGGAACACATAGTCTTTGACCTGCTCAAATGCCTTAGCGAGGTCTTTGCCCCTACTCTTCATTTCGACAATAAGCTTTTTCGGCAAAAAATAATCAATATAGCCGTCATCGCCGAATTCTTTAGGCGTCTTGTGTTCAAATTCGCCATCATCCAACAGTGGGTTTTCAACACCGAAGACTGCCAAAAACTCAGTCACAAAACGCTGTGCCTGCTGGCGTTCCGAGCCTTTCTGTTTTTCCCAAGATTTTCTAAATGCTGTAGCTCTGTCTTCGATTTCTAACCAGCTCAGTGTTGCCATTTTTATCCTCTGTACTGCAAAGTCATCCATTCGCTTGAGGTCTTTACGCCCTGTCATTGTATAATGCAGCCTGTGCACATTTGCCAACTGCAAATACCGAACACCATGCCCGAGAGATTGTCACAGGCGCAAAGCGACGGGCACGCCATGCCCGTGTGATCAACGCATCATTGAAATGCCGGGCACGCCATGCCCGTGTGATCAACGCATCATTGAAATGACGGGCACGACATGCCCGTGTGATCAACGCACCATTGAAATGACGGGCACACCATGCCCGGGTGATCAACGCACCATTGAAGCGACGGGCACGCCGTGCGTGAGAGATTGTCACAGGCGCAAAGCGACGCGCACGCCGTGCGTGAGAGATTGTCACAGGCGCAATCACGTCCGCTTTAAAAACTTTCTGGCAATTGCAATCCCTAACTTTAAGGGCATCGGGCGAAGATCGTGGTCTGCTTCCTTTAATTTCTCGCGAATAGAAATATGCTGAGGGCAATGTTTTTCGCATTTGCCGCAACCGATGCACTGTGTCGCAAACCCAGGGTCCTTGCGAAGTCCCATATTGCGTGCAAATTCGAATCGCACGGAATTTTTGCTCTCCAGATACATCAAATTGTAATAATGAAAATTCCCAGGAATATCCACGCCTTTGGGACAAGGCATGCAATAACGGCATCCCGTACAACCGACTTTTTCTCGCTCACGAATAATCTGTTTAATCTTTTCTGTCAGAGCAAATTTCGCTTCCGAAAATTCCCCAACCTCTGCATCTGAAGCGATTCTGGTATTCTCCTCAATCATCTCAATGGAATTCATACCCGAAAGCACACACATAATCTCTGGTTGGTTCCATAGCCAACGCAACCCCAATTCCGCCGCTGTATAATGACTCTCGCTGGCTTCTAATGCTTTAAGCGCTTTTTCGGGAAGATTGACAAGCTTTCCGCCACGCAACGGCTCCATAATCACAACGGGAATGCCCTTTTCGGCGGCTGCCTGAAGCCCATTGCGCCCCGCCTGACTCGTTTCATCCAAATAATTGTACTGAATCTGGCAAAAATCCCAATCATAAGCATTGAGAAGCTTCAAAAACGTATCTGTATCACCATGAAAAGAAAAACCAATATTGCGAATACTGCCATCGGCTTTGTGTGCGCTTATCCAATCTTCTATATGAAGCGACTGCAGATTTTCCCACTCCATATAATCCGTAAACATGTGCATCAAATAATAATCGATATAATCCGTTCTGAGCCGCGACAATTCTTCTTGAAATGTCTTTTCAATCGCCTTCTCAGAACGAATGGTATATTGGGGCAGTTTCGTCGCAATATGTACTTTGTCGCGGCAATGATTTTCTTCCAGAATACGCCCAAGACATTCTTCGCTTCCGAAATAAATATAAGCTGTATCGAAATAATTGATTCCCTTGCTAATCGCAAGCATCACTTCTTTTTCAGCTTTCTTGTAATCGATGCCTGCCCCTTTTCTGGTAAATCGCATACAGCCATACCCAAGCTGCGAAATCTGAGTGCCCGTTTTATCTTTTCTATATTTCATCTTTTTTCCTGTTCTCTGGGTCAACGAAATTTCTCACTCTGCCTTGAAGCATCCCCCCCTATCAAATCTTCTACCGTCACATACGGCTATGATGCCCCCGCAATCACCCAACGCTCTATCGTTCTCTTGTTTTTATCAAAATTCACACCAATTTTGACGACTTTTTTCTCACTGGCTTCATACTGAATCGCATAACCTTTATCGTCTATCTGCTTTAACGCTTCTTCGGCTGTACCATCCAGTTTGAATTCAAACAGATAAATCGTATCTTCCGTCTCTATTAAAGCATCGCAACGCCCTGCGGCACTGCGTTGTTCCGTGCGCACTGTATAATCTGATGCCAAGGTAAATATCAGATAAAATATCGTCTTATAGCGATTCTCATCCTGTTTTTCGGCATCGTATGGAATGGAACTAAAGAACGATCTGAACAATATTAGCGCATTATCGATATCGTGGTTCCTTACATACCTAAGTGTCTTCAAAATTACAGAGTTATTTTCTGTCGCTGTCTTTTTGGTATAATATGTAGCAAGCCCCCTGATGAAACTCACGCGTACTTCTTCGTTTGGAAACCCCAATATATAATCGTATCCGTCAAACTTTTTGATTGTCAAATAACCACTCTGATACAGCATAGGTATTGGAGTCTCCGCATTTTCAAAGGCAATATTAAAATCCATCTCCCCTGCGGCAAATCCTTCCAATTCTTCTGGCCTCAATACATATTGACTGATAATTTCGGTGACATGTGTCGGCGTTCCTGTTTCAAACCAGTAATTATTAAACTCTTTTTCACGAAGACATTTTAGAAGGCTCAAGGGATTATAAATGTCCGGCGACTTTTTTGAAAAATGATAGCCATCATATTTTCTTTTGAGCCGAGCCAGCGCCGTGGATTCCTGAATGCCCATGGCTAACGCCAGATTCTTAATCTCAGGTCTGAGTTGCTCGCTTAATTCCTCGCGCGTGATTCCACAAATCGCCGCATATTCGTTTTCCATGGTAATCGTCGTCAGATTGTTCAGTTCACTAAATATACTCAGTTGGCTGAATTTGCTGATCCCCGTAATGAACACGAATCGAAGCTTTCCATCCAGATCTTTGATCGGACTGAAAAAATCTCGCATCTGCTGCCTCACGGCAACAAACAGCGTCTGATCATGCATGGTGTCCAGAAGGGGCGCATCGTATTCATCAATCAAAATCACAACGTCCTTTCCAGTCTGCGCATGCGCTCGCGTTACCAAATCGGCCATGCGCAAACCATATTGGAACTTATCAGTATTTGGATCCGCGCCATAGATGCTTTCCAGATCTCTCAGAACACTGTCGAGCAGAATACCCACATCTTCCGTCTTCACGATACGCTTTTTGCTCAGCGAAAGATGAAGCACAGGGAACTGCTGCCAGTCTTTTTCGAGCGAAGCGATCGCCAGGCCATCAAACAGGTCTTTGCGTCCCTCAAAGTATGCCTTGAACGTCGAAATCAGAAGGGACTTCCCAAACCGCCGTGGACGCGCCAGAAAGAAGTATTTGCCCGTCGTTGCCAGACGATAAACCTGATCCGTCTTGTCCACATAAATGGCATTCAATTCACGAAGTTTTTCAAATGTCTGAATCCCAATCGGAAAATAACGTTCCTGCATGCCACCCACTCCTAGAGTCTTTGCCGGCCCTCGCCGACCTCGCACTTGCGCACCATAACTCGCCTAAATACCAATAGCGAGTGAATTTTTGGAAGCGCGTGTTACGATCCAGCCGCCTCTAGATCATTGTGATCCCCCACTACCGCGCCAATCGAATCACGGACAAAAGCGGCGTATCGCAACGCGATAGACGCTGACAAAAGCGGCGTATCGCAACGCGATAGACGCTGACAAAAGCGGCGTATCGCAACGCGATAGACGCTGACAAAAGCGGCGTATCGCAACGCGATAGACGCGATGCCGCGCGTATCGTGCCGCAGGCCGATAGCGCGGTTCTCAAAAAATTAAAAAAATCGACATCCAAAATGTCACAAACCGATTCTCGATGGCACCATTAGTGTCGAAACCAACCCCTTGCGGTTGCCCCTACACTCTTGCAAAGGAGGAATTGTGATGATTGGACGAACGACAAGCGGTGCCCTGCTCGGCGTTGACGGCTATTGCGTGAACATCGAAGTCCAGATCGGCTTTGGCACCTCCAACTTTTTCACGGTCGGGCTTGCAGAAGGCGCGGTCAGGGAATCCAAAGTGCGTGTCAGATCTGCCTTTGTGGAATCGGATCTCTATTTTCCGAACACATGCGTCACGCTTAACCTGGCACCTGCCGATGTCCGAAAAGACGGCTCGGCATACGATCTCCCGATTGCGCTCGCGATCCTCGCGGCAAATGGCGAGTTCCGCCCAGAAGTGAGCGAATTTTTCGAGACGTGTATGATCCTCGGGGAACTCGGTCTAAGTGGCGAAATCCGCCCCATCAAAGGGGTCCTGCCACTCGTGCTCGCAGCGCGAAAAGCAGGGCTCAAAGCCGTGATACTGGCGCCCGATAACGCCGCCGAAGCCGCACTCGTCGAGAATATGGCGATCTATTGCCCATCGACGCTACGCCAATGCTACGACTGCCTGAGAACACTCGCCCCGCTGCCCAGGTTCATTGCCGGACAACGCATGATCACGGCCACCGAATACACCAAAGACATGTCCGATGTCAGCGGCCAGGAAGTCCCCAAGCGCGCGCTCGAAATCGCCGCAAGCGGCGGTCACAACCTGATCTTTATCGGCCCGCCGGGAAGCGGCAAAACCATGCTCGCGCAACGTCTCCCCACGATCCTCCCGGATATCACGTTTGATGAAGCCCTTGAAGTCACCGCGCTTTACAGCGTTTCTGGCAACCTCGGCCACAGGAGCCTCATCGACGAACGGCCTTTCCGCGCACCGCACCACTCGATCAGCGATGTCGGCCTTGTCGGCGGCGGCTCGCCCATGCCGAAACCTGGCGAAATCTCGCTCGCGCATCACGGCGTGCTGTTCCTCGACGAACTGCCTGAATTCAAGCGCACCGTGCTAGAAGTCCTCAGACAGCCGCTCGAAGACGGCAAAGTCAACATCACACGGCGCCTTCAATGCGTGCAATTCCCCTCACAATTCATGCTCATCGCATCCATGAACGCCTGCCCATGCGGCAACCTCGGAAGCCGCCGAAAGCCCTGTGTCTGCCGTGCCGAAGCCATCGAGCAATACCAGTCGCGCATCTCTGGACCGCTCCTCGATCGCATCGACATTCAGCTCGAAGTCGCCGAAGTCTCATACGAAGAGATACAGAAACCTGGCCGTGACCTCGAAACGTCACAGACGATACGCGCACGCGTTGAAGCCTGCCGCGCCATTCAGCGCAACCGATTCGCAAACACAGATATCCGCTGCAACGCGCAGATGGGCGTGCCCGAAATTCGACAGTTCTGCCAGCTCTCCCCCGAAGGACACGCGCTCATGCAACGCGTCATCGACCGACTGGGCATGAGCGCTCGCGCGCACCACCGAATCCTCAAAGTCGCACGCACAATCGCCGATATGACTGGCGAACCAGACATCACCCCAAAACACCTCTCCGAAGCCATCGGATACAGAATCCTCGACCGAAAGCGAAAGCAACTCGCCAACTGTCACTGATATCACACATGCCTATCCACCTCGCCAACGACACAAAACAAGACCACACACGCCATACATAAGGAGACGAATGATGAGAAAAACTGCGTACTTCGTAATTTTTATGCTGCTCACACTGGCCACGGGTTGTACAGAATTTGACGACAGGAGCGAGCCATGCGATGAAAACGCCTTCACGACGCGCGCTTATGCGCTCGATTCCTGGACAATCACTGATCTCATGGAGGCTGACTGGCAAATGACGACCGATGAAATCTCCACAGCCGCGCTCGAAGCGGATCTCGAAGGCGAATGGCTTGGTTTAGGCAATTCTGCGCACCGCAGATTCATCATGGATGCGGATAAAAACTACACGATCTACGAAGCCTCTAGCCCAAACAAATGGCGAAAACTCCGATCCGGCAAATACTTTGTTTCATGCGAATCCCATCAAGGCCTGATGCGTCTGGTGCTCACCCTCACCATGCCCGAATACGACTATGCCGTCTATTACCACTTTGAAGACGGCACACTCTTCCTTGAGGAGCCTGAAGATGGCGGCGAAAGTGCCATGCGCTTTAGTCGAGCCACGCCGCAAACCTAAAAAACAACAGCTTTGCGCATCAAAGCCCCCGCCCCCAGTGTTATGGGCATCGCGAACCCCAATCTCCATTGGGGACGGGGGGATTGTTCCACCGTGCAAGCCTTTCATACACAACCAAACCAATCTCCATTGGGGACGGGGGGATTGAGGAGCGACAGCGTTGAACGCCTTGAACGTCTAGGGCCATAGCAGCCCAAAACACTCAGGGCGATGAAAATCAGGTCTCACCGCATGCACCGTGTATGCGCACAGATAATGCGGCATTTCCGCGCCAGAGGCGCACTTGTAAAGATTGCCCGCCACCGTGTGATCACATTCCAGACCGATCAGATCAAGCGGAATCGACACACGAAGCCGCCAAACGATCTGCGACAAACCACACGCATGCGGCTCGACTTCGACCTTGCGGCCGATACGCGCATACGCTTCCGAACTGAACGGCCTGCGCCCTTCGCGTGCTTGCCCAAATTCTGCCAGACACACGCCGGCACTGTTCAACTCAAAGTTGTAATATCCGCCATGCGCCGGTGACGCAACGAACACCTCGACGCAGCTGTCCTGCCAGCATGGTTCCCCATCCGCGATACATCTGCACCTGTGGCATTCTTTGGGCTCCGTGACCTCAAACACGACATCCAGGCAAGATGCGCTGCATTCGACCTGTGCCGAAACCGCAAGCCCCGGAATTTTCCCATGCCAGTCAGGATTTTCAAACAGATCAAAGTGTCTCATCATCACGCCTCCCCAAATCGCCTCCACCGATCCGACTAACCGACTAGCCGACTATCAGACTAAACGCCCACTCGACTCCCCAACTAATCTATATTGACGAAAAAGTGAAAAAAACCTAGAAAACACGCGCCAAATTGGCTGATTTGCGAGGTGCAGGATTGAACACACTGGGACATCATCTTTTAGTTGAATATTACGACTGCGATAAAGCAGTTCTAGACGATCCGGACAAACTCAGGACTATGATGATCCAGGCAGCCAAAGCCGCAAATGCCACGATCGTTGATGTTGTGTTTCACCAGTTTGCCCCTCAAGGCGTGAGCGGTGTCATTGTCATAGAAGAGTCTCACCTGTCGATCCATACATGGCCGGAACACGGCTACGCGGCTGTAGATTTCTACACATGCGGTCAAAATGACCCAGAGCTCGCGCACGATGTCCTGCAAAAAGCACTCGATTCAAAACGCTATGAGATCATGATCATCAACCGGGGCATCCTGCCCTCGAACGATCCAAGCTAAGATCTCGATCTATCTTCAAAAGGAGTTCAACATGATCATCGCAATCGATGGCCCAAGTGGGGCCGGTAAGAGTTCGGTATCTCGTGAAGTCGCCAACAGACTGGGCTGGAGCCTGCTCGATACGGGGGCGATCTACCGCTGTGTCGCATTGATCGCGCTCGAAAAACATGTCGATAACGATCCCAACGCTTGCGCGGAAATCGCCAAATCGCTCGATATCCGCTTTGTCGCATCCAAAGCAGGTCAAAAAGTCTTTATCGGCGATCGCGATGTCACCAAAGATATTCGTACATTCGAGACGACACAATGCGTCAACCACGTCTCCCCGATGCCGGAAGTACGCGCCCAGCTTCTCGATATCCAGAGAAGGCTCGGACACGCCACAGACTCGATCGTCGAAGGGCGTGATATCGGCTCTGTTGTCTTTCCCGATGCCGAACTCAAGGTCTTTTACACGGCCTCTCCCCAAGCGCGTGCCATGCGCCGCATGAAGGAATTTCAGGCAAAAGGCGAGCATTTTGATTTTGAAGAAGTCGTAAAACAGATCAAATTGAGAGACGAGACGGAGTTCAACCGCGAACATTCACCGCTCGTGAAATGCGAAGATGCCATCGTCCTCGACACCTCTGATCTCGACTTTGAAGAATCCTGCCAGGCGTTGATCCGTCTCATTCAGAACAGACAAAAGGAACTTGCATGACCCGTTTTTCTCAGCTCTTCAAGCTCGATGACAAGGCTTCTCTCGCAAAAAAGCCACGCGACAAGATGGAAGCCCTTCTCGAAGCGCCCAACACCTCCGAAGTCGTCCAGGCACTCGACGCAATCGAGTTTTACGATCTCTATCACGCCGTCGGTCCAAGCGATGCCATGGTGCTTTTGGAATACGCCTCTTCTGAACAGCTACAGACATGTCTTGACCTCGATATCTGGCGCGGCGATCAGGTTTCCGATGACCAGCTCACGCCGTGGGTCGAACAGATGCTCACCCTGCCGGACGAAAAATTTGAAGAATTCTGGAATGACCTCGATCCCGAACTCATGGCGCTCTACCTGCATCGCAATATCCGCCTGTATATGGCAGAAGATAAAAACGACGATGTAGACATTCCCGAAGGGGAATCCCCGAATGTCGCGCAGACCCCTGATTTCACATACTGGGTCGCCTATCCAGAAGACACGGACAAAGCCGAGCTGCTCCGACAGCTCGTAGACAGGCTCTATGCCGTGCTCGGTATTGACAAGGCGTGGTCTACACTCGAAGGCATGCACTTCGAGATGGAATCCGACCTCGAAGAGACCGCTTATCGCTTTCGGACCGAACGCATCCGTGAATACGGCTTTATGCCACGCGAAGAAGCCGCCGCAATCTTTGCGAATGTCGATGTGGCCAAAGAAGCCGCTCGCATGCGCAACGAGACGAATGCCGAGCTATACGTCCAGCCCTATTCCTCGACATGCAAACTCGACGAAGCGCTTGTCACGCTCGATGAGGCCGATATCCCGGATTCATTCTTCGAGAAAATCCTTGCCAGCCTTACAGATCGCGAATCCATCAAGGTCCAGTTGCTTGCACTCGCCCAACAAGTCGCCGTCTATGACGGCTATCAGCCTCACGAGATGCAAGGCTTCGCAGACAGCATGAAACTCGCGATCGCCAACATCAACATGGGACTCGAATTCGCCTCCGAGCAGGACGAAGAAACCGCACGCCGGCTCCTCACGCATATCCCGCTCAAGCGCCTGTTCTCGCTCGGTTACAGCCTCACGATCGAACTTCAGCGAAGAGCCAAGATCCTGATCAAACGCGGCGTGCTTTCGATCATCGAAGACCAGCCGATGAGCCTCCTCACCACGACCCAGAGAGATGCGGTCGAAGGCATGTTACTCAACCGCCCACGCCCCGCACACTCCGCACTCACGCCGTTCTTCTCGCTCAAAGATATCCAGCATGCCGCCGCAGTCATTGCCGATATCGCCACGCGAGAACTCTTCTTCGGCGAAGGGCTGCACAAGACACGCGATGATATCTCGCGCCTCGCATATACCCACGAGATCATTCAGGGCATCGAGAATGTCAACTTCGACAATGTCGCCACCACGTTCCTCACTCGGAAATATCTCGGCCTCAGCGATGCGTGGAATGTCATCATGGCAGATCAGCTTCCCAAGAGAAGCGATGTCATCCAAGCCGTCGCGGCAGAAAATATCTTCCCCTTGTTCCGCTCGAATATGCCGGAATCGAGTTTCGATGCGCTCAGGCGGTTCGCCTATCAATTACGCGCAAACCTCGATGAACTCTGGCCCGAAAGTGAAGAATATCCCGATCCCAAATTGATGCCCGCGCTTCTCATCGCGGAATGCGATTAATCGCGCCGCACGATGCGATCACACGCCTTTGCCACGTTCGGGTCATGTGTCACGATCACAAATGACAGATGATCTTCGCGGCAAAGGTCTTTAAAACAAGCCATGATCTCCCGGCTCGTATCGGCATCCAAAGCCCCCGTCGGTTCATCACATAATATCAGCCGTGGCTTGAGCAACAAGGCTCGTGCAATCGCCACGCGCTGCTTCTGCCCGCCCGATAGCTGCGTCGGGAACGCATCACACTTATCCAATATATCAAACCGCTTGAGCAACGCTTTCGCATCATGCTCAACATCTTTCGGCGGATTGCGGCTAAAAGATGCCGGCAGGCAGACATTTTCAAGACATGTCATGTGTTCCAGCAAATTAAAGTGCTGAAATACAAACCCCAGCATCTCATTGCGCAGCCTGCTTATCTCTGAATCTCTCAATGTCTTCGGGCAAATCATCTTCTCATCTTTTGGTGAATACAATTCATATTTACCCTCATATTCACTATCCATCAGCCCGATGATATTGAGCAATGTCGTCTTCCCACTGCCGCTTCTGCCCTGTATGGCAATCAAATCCCCTTCTTCGATATCAAGTGCAAAATCTTTCAATACGACAGATTCGGTATCACCATTTTTATAGGATTTATATATATTTTCGAGATGCGCTATTTTCATCATTCTCACTCATAATATTTGGAAAGATATGTTCACAGAGGGGGTAGCGGCGTATGCGCGCAGCCAGTAGA
>JAFZFY010000226.1 GCA_017555665.1 Pseudomonadota bacterium
AGAACCTGATCAAAGATACCGAACGCAAGATCCGCCTCATGCAGTACAATGATGCCCGATCCAAATGCGATGACGGCCTCTCGGAAGAATGCATCAAGGATCTGTGCGCGGCTGCGGCCGAGATGAAAAACAGGGATTCAGATATCGAAAGCGAACGCGTCAATGACACGATCGCCTTCATGGAGCGCATTACCAAAACCAAGAAAAACACATATGCCGCTTCCGCAAAGGAATGTCTGAAAGAACTTCAGGAATCCGAATGATGCCAAAAAAGCCGCCCTCAAACGGGCGGCTTTTTTGGCATCTGATGCCTGAAAACCCAAGCTCTGACGCATCCATACATGCGATATCACGGCGGCGACATCACGGCGCAACGGATGCCGTCACGCCGGCAAATCCAACCGATCACGCCTGCTTGCTGAGATAATCGCGGCAATAATCGGCGTTCTTTTTAAACGTGTCTGTGATGCTCTTGAGGACCATTTCCTCGATCTTTTTGCCGACCAGCGGCAGATTGACCGTAATCGAGCCCTTAGTGCGACGGATACAGCCCGAACCGTCTGCCACGAATTCCGTCACGCCTTTCGCCTCAACACTGGCACCTTTGACATCCGGCGCAATCACCCACGTGTTATTGAGCTTCGACTGGCTCCATGTGCGCGTCTCCACATACGACAGATGATCGCCTGTGAATTTCTTGGCGATCGCAGGAATCTCTTCGGCATTTGTCAGGCGGATCTTCAAGACCGGGCCGTCCGCTTTCTTGTCTTCCGAAAGGAGCACTTTCCCCATGTTCAGGGCTTTCATCAGCGCATCGTCAAAGCTGTTGTCGCTCAGAAGCTCATAGAGTTTCTTTGGCGAGCATGTAAAATGATCTTCAATCAAAATCTGTGTGGTCATATCTCTCCCTGCTAATGAAATGATATCGGACACGTCGTCCGCGATACTTCAATGTAACCGACCTGATCATGCAAAGGCAAGCCTGTTTTCGCCGTGATGACGCGGCAGAACACGCCGTCATGCGCCGCCAGAACACGCCGTGATCACGCGACAAGTATTGCACTGACGCGCCAGAACACGCCGTCATGCGCCGCCAGAACACGCCGTGATCACGCGCCAGGCATCGCACAGACGCGCCAGAGACCAGGCGGCATTCGCAGGGCTAGTGGACGGCAGCACGACCGCATCGCGCCCGGTCAGCGGCTGCGCATATCTGCGGTAATACTTCTCAGCAGTCCGGCCATTCAAATAGATCCGCTCGATGGGCGCATGGTCAAGGATACGGCTCAGATCGTTCGGCACGACATCGCGTATCGAACGATCTGACGAGCCCTCGATCTCGCATGACGCAATCACATCCCACAGCGCGAGATGATGGCTTAGAATCAGGCTTTTTCGCGCCTCGATCGTCTCGGGGAAAGGCGCATCGAAGAGGCTTGCGACGAGCTTCCAGAACCGGTTTTGCGGATGCCCGTAAAAAAAGACCTGCTCCCGCGACTTGACCGACGGGAAGCTGCCGAGCACGAGCACACGCGAGTGATCATCAAACAGCGGATCGATGGGGTGATGGATAATCATGACGTTAAATAAAAGCGCAATTCTCCAACTGTGGATATTGGTTTTCCGGCTCTCACACGCCGCTTCGCGGCATCCTCTCCTGCTTGGAGCGCGTTGTGGGGTCGCTTACGCTCACCCATTTTGGGTGAACCAAAGGACGGTATCTCCACGCAGGCAGAACACATCCTAATAAAAGAAAGCTTTTGCGCAATTTTCGTTCATTTGGGCGGGGGAAGACTCCCCCTTCGCGGCTATGTGCTCGCCAGAGAGACGTGACATGTCACGTCTCTTCTGGCTGCGCGCATACGCCGCTACCCCCTCGACGATTTTATGCGCCAATACAGGGGATGCGCCGTTCAAAAGAGGCGTAACGCGGGCCGTATGCCCAAAGGCACAGGCACGCGCGCCGGGCGTATGCCGACAGGCATAGCACGGCGAAGGCGGGCGCAGCCGGAACGGCAAGCCTGCCCATAAGCGCGTTCGCGGGCCGTATGCCCAAAGGCATAGGCACGCGCGCCGGGCGTATGCCGACAGGCATAGCACGGCGAAGGCAAGATATAACACTAAATTGAGATTTAAAAGTTTCCAGAAGTGCCGTAAACTGAAACAGGACGCGTTTTATGATAAAACAGTCTTTTCATTTCAGAACAAGCACATTATAGCGCACAGGCGCATCCCGTGATGCGAAGCATGCGGCATGGCGTCTCAGAAACATCCACTGCAATAAGGAAATACCATGAAATTAGGCATCGTCGGACTTCCCAACGTAGGCAAAAGCACCCTGTTCAATGCGATCACCGGCACCTCAAACGCCGAGGCGGCGAATTATCCGTTTTGCACGATCGACCCCAACGTGGGGATCGTCTCCGTCCCCGACGAGCGTCTGGACAAGCTCTGCGAGATCTGGGACCCGGCAAAGCGCACGCCCGCCGTTGTGGAATTCGTCGATATCGCCGGCCTCGTGAAGGGAGCCTCGCAGGGGGCTGGGCTTGGCAACAAATTCCTCGGCCATATCCGCGAATGCGAGGCGATCGTCCATGTGGTGCGTTGCTTCGACAACGATTCGATCATGCACGTCGTCGAAGATGCCACCAAAGCGGTCCCGGTCGACCCGGCTGGCGACATCGACTGCATCGATATGGAGCTTATCCTGTCGGATCTCGAAGTCGTGACGAACCGAGTCGCCAAGATGACGAAACTGGCGCGTACAGGCAAAGAGGCAAAGGCCGAGCTCGTCTGGCTCGAACCGCTATGCAAGCACCTGGAAGACGGCAAAAGCGCGCGCACGTTCGCCTTTGATGACAAGGACGAGGCGCAGCAGAAAGCGCTTCGCGAGATGGGGCTTTTGTCGGCAAAACCGGTGATTTATGCGTGCAACATGGACGATGACGGCGTGGCAGATGCCGAGAACAACGCCTATTACAAGATCGTCAAATCGCGTGCGGACGCGGAAGGCGCGCAAGTCATTCCGATCTGCGCCAAGACCGAAGAGGAACTCGCCGAACTCGATGAAGAGGAACGCGCCATTTTCATGGAGGATCTGGGTCTGAACGAGTCTGGTCTCGACAGGCTGATCAAGGCGGGATATGCCCTTCTGGGGCTGATCTCGTTCCTGACAGACGGCAAAAAAGAATGCCGAGCCTGGACGATCAAACGCGGCACAAAAGCACCGCAGGCAGCGGGCAAGATCCACTCCGATTTTGAACGCGGCTTCATCCGCGCTCAGGTATGCAACTTCGACACGCTCATGGAATGCGGCGGCAAGATGTCGGAAGTGAAAGCGCGCGGCCTCTATCGCGTCGAAGGCAAGGAATACGTCGTCAAAGACGGCGATATCATCGAATTCCTGTTCAACGTGTAATGGCCTATGAACCCGAATCATCCGAACAACAGACGGGCTGGCGCGAACGCTGACACGAACGGCAGACGGACTGGCGCGAACGGCAGACAGGCTGACGCGAATGCTAATACGAACGGCAGACGGACTGGCGCGAATGCTGACACGAACGGCAGACGGACTGACGCGAACGCTGACACGAACGGCAGACGGACTGGCAACAGCCGCACCCAGGCTCACGAAAAGCCTCAGGCATCGCGAGCCGCAAAATATGAAGATCCCGATGTATTCTTTGTATGCGGGCTGCACCCAGTCGAAGAGGCGCTGAATGCGCTGCCTGAAGAAACGCTCCGCCAGTCGCACCTCTACATCGCGCAGACACGCGACAGCAAAGACCTTGAGCCGATCCAGAAGCAGGCAGAAGCCCTCGGACTGCAGGCGCACGCATGCGCCATGCAGGAGCTGACGCGCAAAGCGGGCGAAACACGGCATCAGGGCGTGCTGCTTGAGCTGCCAAAGTTCAAATACACGGAGCTCGACACAGTGCTTGACGCGCTGAGCCCGCAGCCTTTGATCGTCGTTTTGGACCAGATACAGGATCCGCACAATCTGGGGGCGATTATTCGCTCGGCGGCAGCATTCGGCGCGGATGCCGTCGTCATCGCGCGCGACAGATGCGCCCAGATCACGGCGACCAGCCTCAAGACATCGGCAGGGCAAGCCTACAAACTCCCGATCTGTCGCGTCTCCAACATCGCGCAGACGCTTCGCCAGCTCAAGACACTCGACTTCAATATTGTCGGCGCAGACATCGATGGCTGCACGGAATCGGAGATCGACTACCACCGCGCCACGGCGCTCATCATGGGTTCGGAAGGCACCGGGATGCGTCGCCTCACACGCACGCTCTGCGACCAGACCGTGCGCATCGCCCAGAATCCCGCCGTCGAATCGCTCAATGTCAGCGTCGCCACAGCCATTTTGCTCCACACGGCATCCACCCAGAGAACGCTTCCCTGGCGTTCATGACACACGCCCGGCCAACACACGCCGAGGTGCCCGATTCAACGCAAATCAGCATGAACGGATCCTCGGCACACGCCGGCAGTTCCATCCCCACAATCACACGCCTTCAACGCAAGTTCCGCTTTCAGACTGGAGATTCACAAGATGTTCGATTCCATAAAAGCCGGTTTCTGCTTTGACAATGCCATTTTTGAAGATGCCCCAAGCGCGCGCGTCTCCGTTGACCCCGGTCTGCCGCTCAATGTCTCAGCGATCAGCGTCTCTGCCAAAGGCCAGCTCATATCGGGGGAACACAAGCTCGTACTCCAGGACCGTGCAGCCATGATCAAGGTGCCGGAGGATACGACGGTCTCTCTTGATGTGTCGTGCAACGTCGATCATTCCGTCTCGCTCGCGATCCAGAGCATCGACATCCGATTTTCCAGCCCCATCCGGCTCGTCAACATCTTCACGACACTCGATGAATTCAGCGCGCTTCTTGCGGACGAACCCGAAGGTAACGAAAGCGAGTCACCCGATTTTTTCAATCGATTAAAAAAGAATGAGCTGCTGGCCAAAGCGGGATCTTTCATCGAAAAGCGCGCCGCCGATATCAAAAATAGCGAAGGCCTCAAGCGTGCAAACACGTTCTGGAAGACGAATGCCACGCCGACACTCGACAAGCTGACGGGCACCCTGGGCTGGAAAAAGCTTGTCGGCGCTGCAGAAAAGGCCGCCGAGTTAAGCCCGATCGCGCTCGAAAAGTCTAAAGAGTTCCTGAGCCGAGCCCTCGAACTCGGCGAAGAGACGATCGACCGAGCCCTCGACGGGCTCGACATCTCCATGCTCAAGCTATCGAGCATTCCGGTGGCAGAAGGCAAAAGAGGGCTCAAGATGAGCCTCAGCGGTGAAGTCCTCGTCTCCGACAAGATCCGTATTCCCTTTTCATCCGTCGAGCTGCCACGGATCTTTCTGAGCCGTTTTGAGCCGGAAATCTCGCATTTGCTCGCGCAGTTCTGCGTGACAAACGCGCAGGGAGCGAGCCTGTCCAAGACATTTCTGGGCATGATCGACAAACTGAGCGGCACGACAGACATCGACTTTGTGATCTCCCCGCTGACGCTTAAAATTCTCGCCCGTGGCAACCGCGCGACGAACATCGGGCTTCAGACAAACTGGAGCGGCCGCGCAAAAGCGCAGTTTGACTGCACGCGATGCACGAACAAGCTATCCATGCAGCTTCAGGCAGATGTTTTCTATCGCGATGAAAAGACACTCTCATTCCGAACGACCTGTGTCACAGACGATGCCGCGCTGATTGCATGCGGCGAAAACCTTGCAGAACACCAGTGGAAACTCTCCGTGATCGGCGAAGGCAGCGATATCGAGGGGCGTATCGAGATCGAAAAGGGATCCCACATTTATCCGAATGCACTCGAGCTCAGCACGCATGACCCCAGGCTTCGCGAATCCCTCAGAATACCGCTATTTCTGAGCGAAACGCCGCTCTCAGGCGCGATCACATTCGGCATACGCGCAGACAACCAGACGATCTATCTCCACCGGATGCACCTGAACGTGACGGGGCACGCCTCATGGGATCGCGAGCAGCCGCTTGCTTTCGAGAAGATCCATACGACATTTCCGCAATGCGAAGGTGATTTTGCGGTCAATCTATCCAAATCATCCGGCGGCGTGATATCGGCAGATATCCAAAGCGAGCTTAACATCCATCTCCAGAGCGAGCGTCAGATCCGCGAGATCCCGGAGCTGTCGATTCCCGGCATTGTCAATGCGGAAGCGGCCGGGCGACTCAACCTCGCGATCCATGCATCCATGAACACAGCCGATGTCACTTCGCTTGTACTCGACTGCCAGAATTCTACAGCCCATGCCAATCTCAGCATGCTTCGCATCCAATGCGGGCCATACGCGATCCACACGGACTCCCCACTAAACTTCGATCTGGATCTCGCTCGCGCGGCATTGACAGGCGACGGTCTCACCGAAAGCCTTATCCACTGTGCTTGGGAGACCGACACGAGCCCCACGCTCTCCATCCACGCGCAGAGCACGCCTGTGCTCCTCCCGGAGCTTCTCGGCGGTCATCTTTCCGCGCGCACGTCAGAACAAGGCTTCATTCACTTTGAAGACGGTTCGGGCTTTTTTGACGATCACTTTTTCAATGCCCTGCTCTATCCCGAACACGAGAAGGGGAAGCTCATCGAACTCCTCACCTATCGGCCGTTATACGACCATATCGAAATGCGTATCAACGACCTGGAGCCAAGCCTTCCCAAATGGCTGCCCGCGCTCTACAGACGGCTCAAACACTGGGTCACGCGATGTGGCGAACTCGGAGTCACGATCGACCTCAACCATGCCGTGAGCATGCCCGCTCTTGCGCGCATGATCTCCCTGTTCCTGTTTGACGAACTCGACACGGCAGCCGAGATCGAACCCATCCTTCACCGAGTCATCCTTGCACGCGGTGTCGACCGCTACAAAGCAGAAGAGCTCATCGAACGCGCGTTCCCCGATATCGAGATCCCGCAGCTCAGCCAGATGCTGCGCATACTCGACCGCGCCCTGGGCGTGATTCCCTTTCATGCCCCCGAAAATACAGACACAGAAGACGATTTCGGCTATCGGGAAGATGACAGCCTTGAGATCCTGCCATGCGCGAACCACATCTTTGATGCGTCGATACTCGGCCCGAAAGCACGAGAATTCTACCCAGAGCATCCCGACTGCCTGCTGTCGCCAGAAGTGTGCGCTCGCATTTACAAGTATGCTGCCGGCTTCACGATCCGCCAACTCGAATGGCTCATGGACGGGCATGCCGATAAGTTCACCGAAACCCAATGCCTGAAACTGCGCCGCATGATCGCGATCAAGCGACGCGTCCAGATGCAGGAACCTCGCGAGGGCTCCTTCATTGTCCAGGATTTCAATATCGACTATTTCCTCCAGACGATCCTTGATGCCGAAGCAGAGCTTCGCGATTCGCTCTCAGATATATCGAGCATCCGCGCCTTCACCGATCATCCCTACCAGACGAATGAGATTGTCGAGTGTTTTGCCGGCTGGGTCTGCCCCGCCGATATCGCACATCTGCTCAGTGCGGGTATTGCGAGCCGCCTCACGAGCCGTTATGTGCAGCTCAATCAGGCGCGCATCTTCGAATACCTCGTCCAGCGTGGGCGTGTATTCGCGCTCGCCGTCTTCAGCGAAGCGGGCGAATACAGCGACCGTGTGCTCGCCAACATGCTCATGAGCTTCCTCGCGCAAGACCAGGAACTGCTCGCTAACCCTGTCGATCGCGAGACCGAACTCGCCAAACTTCTGCAGATCGATATCCCCATTCGGCGTGAATTCCTCGCGGGCGGCATCCATGCCTCCGAGAGTTATTACGAAAAGCTCTTCGCAGTCGCCCATCAGATCAACCACCTGTCACATAGCTATGAGGCGGCAAAATTCCGCATGCAGTCCGAGGTCACGGCACTCCGTCTGCCGCTTTCCCCGGCACGCCCCATGCTGCCCCCAGATAATCCCCCATGTCCTCCCGAAGACGAAATCGCTGAATTTCGTCGCGCGCTCGAAAAAGCAGACGCGCTCGGTGCCAAATTTCTGGCTTCCAAGCAAGATTTCGACGAAGCCTCAGAGGACGAAGCCAACGATACCCATCAACAAGTGATCCAGCAACGTGCCCCGAGAAAATCTGCACATAAAGCCTATCAATATGTCATTAAGCTCTGTGCCACGATCATACACAAATATCCTGGCTTCATGGAAAATGAGGAATTCAAAAAATTCTATGCACGCGTCTATGAAGCCCTGATCGTCCAAACCGTAGAACAAGATCTCCGCAACGATATCGATGAAGACAGGCGTTGGTTCAGCGTCCGCAGCGGCATTCCTATCGATCAGATCATGGATATGTCCAAATCGGATAGAATTTATAAGATCATAGAAGTTTTATATTATTATCCCGAACATCGGACACGTATCGCCAACGACCCGCTGACATGGCTATCCATGCGCCCGGCATCGGGCAAGATCGATCTCACAATCCTGACCGCCATGGGCGTCATCACAGACGGCAAGAATGGCAAAGAGCTGAGCAAGGCATTTGAACGGCTTGAACGCGATCGCGGTGTACATATCGTTCGTGCCGACACCGGCAACATCAAATCGCTTATATACAATACAAATGTCCTCTGTGACGAGATCCGCAAGATCAAGACCCCGTTCCTCATGCTGGGCTACAGTCAAGGCTGCGCCAACATGATGAGCGCAGAAGCCGCCATGTACGCCTCTACGCCTCAGGATCGCGCCTGCCTCCAAAACCTCGTTGCAAGGCATTTCCTGTTCTCCGCATTCAACGGGTCTTCACACGCCGATTGCGGCGGCAGGATCTACCAGCGTTTGCTGACAGACGGCGAACATCTCCTCAAGACTTACGCATCGCTGATATCCACGCAGTTATCAGACCTGCTCTTCGGCGCGCTTCTCAAAGTATTTGATGCCCCATTTATCACGACATCGCTTTCATCCCTCGAAAGCCTCTCGTGGCAAGGTCTTGTATATTTATACAAGACGGGACAATACCAGCCAGGCGTGATCAGTACAGAAATGCAGGGCATCATTGAGGAATTCATCCCAGAAACCCTGATCTATATGACGAGCCACTTCATCGCGCAGGCAAATATGCAAAGCGATTCCCAAGTGGGCGTAGGTTGTGCACACGGCTATCCCGTCTACTATCGAAATGCCTCAAATGCACGCCTTCGCCGTGAAGCCATTCCCAGCTACACGCTCA
>JAFZFY010000227.1 GCA_017555665.1 Pseudomonadota bacterium
ATTATAGCGTTCATCTTTGCTGGTTCCAAGACAAATCATGACGACGCTCATCAAGTCGTAGTGTGCCACAATTTCGTAAACCTCGCCGACAATCTGCTTCTCGGTGATTTGATACATCGTAATGGTATTGCGACGATTGTGGGGCGGATCAAAGCAGATCCAGATTGAATAAACCTTTTTGATGTTTTCATATTCGGCTTTTTCGAATTCAGAACCATATTGCGCCGAAATCTGACGACATCCGTAATAGATGGCGCGTTTGATCATTGGATAACCCGGGCCGCGTATCGCGCAAGCGATAGCGGGCGGCGCGTCGTCGTATCGCCAACGGCGATAGACGCGCGCAAGCCGAGCCGTATGCGCCGCAGGCGCATAGGCGAGACGGCTCAAAACAGCGCGAGATGCGAGCCAACGACATGTAGGCACTACAAAATGACGTATTTCGCGGTTTACAGTTTTGGGAATATAGAATAGAAGCGGCTAATGCAGGGCAAAGATTGTCTTGCGACGTGTACAGGCTTAGAACCTGGGGAGTAAGATGGTAACTACGAAAAAACTGATGAGTCTATGGGCCGTTTTGATGCTCGGGAGTAGCCTGGCATCATGCACAACGGAAGTCGAATCTGACGACATCGATTTTGAAAGCGGCATACGCCTGACGGTCATTCACACGGGTGACATCCACAGCCGTATTCTGCCGTATGACATGGATCTGATGGCGACAGACGAGCGTCTCGGCATGACACAGGCCAACGAGCCATTTGGCGGCATTGCAAGGGCCGCGACCGTGATCCGCAAGATCCGGTCACAGGCGCAGCACAGCGTCCATGTCGATAGCGGCGACATTTTCCAGGGTGCCCCGATCTTTAACGAATACAACGGCGAAGTCGAGATATACGCAGCCAATTATCTCGGCATGGATGCATTCATCATAGGCAACCACGAGTTCGACAACGGCGTGCAGAACCTTTACGACAAGCTTTCCAAAGCGCAGTTTACGATTCTTGCCGCGAATTACCAGTGGAAGCCGACCACCGGCAACGACTATCTGCCGCTCAAGGATGTGGCGCGTCCGTACACGATCATCAATACGAACGGCCTGAAAGTCGCCGTGATCGGCATGGCAAACTATTCGAGTATGTCATCGAGCACCTATGGCGACAACAGCCTTGGCATCACGGTGCTTGAGAACATCCAGGTCGTGCAGAGCTATCTCGATCTTCTGAAGAACGATGCGAACATCCTGACGATGGTGACGCATCTCGGTCTTGGCGAGGACGAGGATGTCATCCGGAAGACAGAAGGCCTGGACGTGGTGTTTGGCGGTCATCTTCATGTCGTCCTGAACCCGCCGAAGATCATCCCTGACGGCCGTGTGGACGAGAATGGCGAGCCAGATCCCAAGATGGTTCCGCTGGTACACTCTGGCGCATTCATGAAATATGTCGGTCATTTCGACGGCGTGTTTTATCCGGATTACCTGGTCCGTCCGGAGCTTCACCGCAATCTGGTCGACCAGCCGTGGGATCTCACGCTGGTGAGCCACAAATACGAGCCGATCCCGATCGAGTCCACGATCAAGGATGATGCCGAGCTGACGCTCCTGCTGGAGCCGTATGAGCGCGAGCTGGCACGCCGTCTGAACCTCCGCCACATCGTCGGGTATGCGCCTCAGACGCTCAAGCGTTTCGGCACGGGCGGCAACGACTCGCCGCTGGGCAACTTCCTCGCCGACCTGATGATCATGCGCCAGCGCGTGGAAGCCGATTTCGGCGCGACCAACTCGCTGGGCATCCGAACCGACGTCAACCAGGGGCCCGTCACAAACGACCAGCTTTACAATGTTTTCCCGTTCCCGAACACGCTCGCGTCGATGTTCCTCTCAGGCACGGAAGTCTGGTCGCTTCTCGATTACAACACGTACCGCTCGATGAACCGAGGTTGCCAGAGCCAGATCCAGGTATCGGGCGTGCGCTATACGCTCGACTGCCACACGGCCAAGCGCGTCGTCGATGATTATCTGAATTTAGGGTATCTGTTCGAGTATCAGTACAGGACAGACGCATTCAAGGAGATCTGCACGAATCCCAAGCTGAGGGATGCGAACAATCAGCCGCCCTCGTACTGCGAGATCACCTGGAAGAATGACAAGGCGCTCGATCCCTATGCAGCCAGCGACACGATTTACAACGTCCACTTTGCCAAGGATGTCAAATTTGTGCGCGGCAAGTGCACCACGCACACGGACTGCCCGGATTACGCGCCCGGCTGCGAGACCGTCACGCTCAACACGGACGGCACCGTCACGACAAACTATGACAAATGCGTGTCCAGCTGCCAGGTCATCTCAGACACGGAGATCGGCGACTACAAGGCATGCATCGACACGATGCAGCCGCAGTGGTTCTACAAATTTGCCACGAACAACTATATGGCGCACGGCGGCTCCGGCTTCTCGACGCTCAAATACAACACGACCCAGAAAGACACGGGCGTCGCGCTTCGCGAAGTCCTGATCGACGGCATCGAGAAGCAGCGCACATGTTTCGACCGCTGCTTTGACGACCCGACATTCGATCCGAGCAATCCCGGCACGTGCAAACGCCTCCAGAACTGCAAGGACGACACCGCAGCCTTTGAAGCGCGCTGGTGCAAGCAGCTCTATAAATACAGCGAACAGGAAGTGTGCCTTGCCAATGCCGACACGTCGATCGACGGCACTGGCCCGAGCCGCTGCGCTGGCCTGTCGAAAACGACCGATTACGAGACATGCCTGAAAGGCGCGTATTTCCAGTATTGCCACAACAAGTTCTATGAAGACGACATCCAGAGCTGCTATGCGCAGGGCGAAGCCGGCATCCTCGTCGATGCCAAAGGCCAGCCTGTTCCCGGCGGCCAGTGCGAAACAGCCTTGGCGGGCGGCAGCGAATATTCGAGATGTGTCGATCAGTATTTGATGCAGTATCCGCAGTGCGCCGGTTACAGCACGGTCAGCGAGTATGACAAGTGCCTGTCGGATTCAGCCAAGAAGGCTGAAACGATCTGCCGCGATATCGCGTGCTTTATCGCGAGCACAGACGGCCGTCAGAACCCGCAGCGTCCGCGCAATGAGAATCTTGACGATGACATCCCGTACAGCAACGGCCCTGCGATCATGGAAGCCCTGCAGGCTGCCGGTTATGATGCGTGCTATTAAGCCGATTCAGGAGATACAACGATGAGACATAACAAGCACACATGGAAATCCTGTTTGGCTCTTGTCACGTGCCTCGCTGTAGCGCCTCTGATGCTCAGCTGCGTCGAGAAAGAGACCCACCACTATACGGGCGTGCATTCATTTATCGTGAAAGTCACGCCACCCGGCGGGAATTTCGGCACCGCGAATGCCCCGCTCACGTTCCCGACAGCCTTCTCCGAGATGGGACAGTGCCCGGAGGACGAGACATGCTATGATGTATCCGTCGGTGCCTATGCCGTGGATATCGAAGGCAATTTCCTTCCAGATTTCAACGAGACCGTCCACATCAATGCAGAACCGGGCAGGCTGAGCCTCGACACCGTCACATTCACCAACGGCGTGGTCGGCACCTGGACACGGGATGCGAGCGGCAAGCCTGAAACGCTCCTGAGCGGCGTGAATGTCGGCATGCGCTATACCCACGGTTCGACGCGCATCTGGGTCGAGGACACAGACCGCCGTGCAGCGATAAACGGCATTTGCCCGAATGACCGCATCACGGAAGACCTGCGCTATTGCGAGCCGACCATGGCAAGCGGTGTCAGCGAGGAATTCACGTTCCAATCGCAGACGATCAAGATGATCCAGTACAATCCCGAACAGCTCGACGGTGATTCCCCTCTGCTCAAGGAATACGGTCAGCTCAAGGCGCAGAAAGGCCATGATCTTGTCGTGACGAACATCGTCTCGACAGGATTCTACATCACCGATCTCGGCGATCCGGATTACAACTCGCTCTTCATTTTCACCTATTCACAGCCAGCGCGCGTGGAAATCGGCGACCGTGTCTGCGAGGTATCGGGCGGTGTCGCGGAATACACGGGCATGACCCAGCTTCAGTTCCCGTCCTGGGGCATCCAGAACAAGGAACGCTCGACCGCCGAAGATACCGATCCTGCGCCTGAAGACGGCGATCAGGGCGTCGGCTCCTGCGTCGACAAGAAGACTGGCGAAGTCCGGCCCTGCACAGATGAAGAGATCGAAGCCATGAACGCCTTGGTCGACTGCTCGGATGTCTATTACGACCGTCAGCTCACCAAGGAGGAAAAAAAGGCGTTTGCCTATATCGAGCCGCCTGAACCCAGAGTCCTTTCACCGGAACTCCTCGCGCTCAAAGCAGCCGATTCCAAAGCCGGTGCCACGGGGCTTGACGGCAGCAAGCTCAGGACAAATCCTGTTCAAACAAACGCGCTGGAACGTCTCGAAGGATCCGTAGTCACGCTTCAGGACATCCGCCTCTCCACTGAATTTATCAACTGCGATGACAACGGCAACAGCAAGATCGAATCGGGATCAGCCGAAGCCGAATGCCGCACAAAATGCCAGAGCAGCGGCAAGCGCTGCACGGAGCTTTCAAACCTGGAAAGCTATGACCAATGGCTTGCCTGGACACTCGACGGAAATGCAGAGATTTCCGTTGCAAGCTCAACCCTTATCGCTGACTTCGATATTCTCGCGGGCTGCTATAGCTGGATTGATCCAGGCACGAACCGCAAGATGATGCGTTGCCCAGAAAGACATCTCAAACGTCTCACTGGCAACCTCAAGCAGATCCTTCCGGGCTGCTCGGGTGCAAACAGTGCATCGGCGTGTTACGCGTCCAAATTCGCCCCGGCGATGGTCATGTCCGTCATCGAGCCTCGTATCAAGACCGACCTTGTTCCGGACGAGGTATATAACAAACAAGCCGAAGCGGCTTTCCAGAGATGCATCAGCGATACGAGAAGCAACGGCTGCCTTGAAACCTGCAAAGTGTATGGTGGCATCTGCACGTGTGATGACTTTGCCAAATACAGGCAAGATTACCCGCCCACAGATCCCTCCATGCCGCTGGCATGCCCATAATCAGCCCGGCCCATTGTCATTCCTACAGTTCACAGAGTTATAAGATATATTCGGGGCAATTTCCCCAACATCATTAGGAGAAGCATTCATGCAGTCGAGATTCTCTCATAACGGTCACAAAGGCATTAACAGTGTGCGTGCGATTCTGACGTGCTTGCTGGCGCTTGTCGCATTTGCGCCGGCAGCATCGGCAGGTGATTTCGTCGACACCCGTCTGAGCTTTGTCTTCAGCGATGACAACCTGCTCTCCGGGCCAGGCGAGTCGCTCATCAACAGCCCTGAAATCGACTTCGGCGGCCGCAAAGGCAATTATTACCCCTTCGAGAACCTCAACACCCAAGACAACGGCGATGAAACCATGACGCATCTCGTGCTCTACAAAGAGATGCCGGGCTTCATCAAAAATCTGACGACCGATGCTGCATTTGTCGCAAGACTCGCCGTCCTGACCGAGCCCGAAAATGGTTTCAGCGCCGGCGATATCAAGCTCAAAGACGACGGTTCCTATATCCGCGCACGCTATTCGTTTACGGATGTTGAAATCGACCAGAATACAGGTCACACCAAGGATTCGAAACGCCAGCTGACATTCCTGTTCTATCCGACAAATGCCGACCGTTTCCGCGCAGGTTTCACCTATGACTTGTCCTGGGGCGGCAACAAGATCTTCACGCAGCAGAAATCACAGTTCGCCACGCCGGGCTTCAAACTCCGCTTTGACTGGGACGGCTTCTATCTCTATGCCGGTGCCAAGTCCACCCGTCAGCTGATCCTCACCGAAGACAAGAACGATGTCGCTAACCGCGAGCTCGGCGCATTCTGGGGCGGCCTCCTCGGACTCGGCTATGTCGGCAATATGTGGTCTCTCGAAAGCAACGCCGCAATCTTTGATGCCGGCCGCAACCCCAAACAAGGCGTTCAGGGCAAGAGCGTCGTTTCCGGCGGCGTATCTGCACGCCTGAGCGCATTCTCTGAAGGTTTTGCCCCCGAAGCATCCATCGATTACCGCCTCTATCGCAATAACGATGACAGCTTCGCAGCATCCAACTACTTCCTCCGCAAACCCAAGGATTATGCCAGCCTGACCTGGCGTGCCTCCATCGAAGGCAACTGGCTCACGCAGGTTCTCGGCGATTCCGACAAGATCGGCTCCACCAAGCGTATCGATGCCTTTGCTGGCGCGCTCCGTGCGGACTTCTTCGTCGGCAAACTCGCGATCAATCTCGACTTCGTCTATCGCGATCTCTACTTCATTCTGTTCAACGTCCCCGGCCTTGATCCATACATGACATTGCCCGAAGGCTCGTCAAGCATCGGCGAGTTCCTGTTCGCAGTCAAAGGCGAATACTGGTTCAAGAGCACCAACCTGCTCCCCTCGCTACAGTTTGGCATCCAGAAGCCTGCCTCCTATCGCGGCCGTGTCAGCGAAACCCTGACCCCGAGCGCGCTCGCAGGCGGCATGCAGACCGTCGCCGTGATGGATTCCAGCACCATCATTGCGTTCCCCACCGGTAATGAACCCCAAGCCATCTATTCCATCAAACTTGCGCTCCGCTGGGATCTTTCAGACATGATGAGCCTTATCGGTACGATCAACTACAACTATGATCGCAACCAGCTTGGCCGCAGGAAGGATTCCGTCGATTACACAGCCGAGTATTATATGCGCGATCCGCATGTCTTCGGGCTCGGCATTTTCGCACAGGCAAGGTTCTAATCCCGTATGACAATCCGCTCGGACGCGAAGTTTTTCGCGTCCGTCCCAGGCGCGATTATTCGCGCCTGTTTTTTGTCAAATTATCGTGTTTCGAGAGTCACGCTTTTTTAACATCCGCCAGGGCGAGCATTTCCCGCTCATCATGGCCGCGCTTGGAACGTTTTCCTCAATCGCCAGTGTCGTGTTCGGACGCACGTTGAGCGATGCGGTACTTCTGTCTGCGCGCCCAGCCATCAATGTTGCCAATTTCTTTATCTTCTCAAGCCTGGCATTGATGGCAGTCTCTCTCGTCTATTTTCAGCTGTTACGAATCGTCTCAGCCACCAAACTCAATGTCTCCCTGCTTCTCATTTCCGCGCTGTGCGTGCCCGTATTCCACATTATCGGGCTCGAATCTCAAAGTGCGGTCTTTGCCTACGCGATCTTTCTGATCACGGCCCCGGCGCTCGGCAATATCATCGTCTGGAATGCCATCGGTGATGCATTCAATGCGAGACAAGGCAGACGGCTTTTTCATCTCGTCAGTGCCGCCTCCACGTTAGGCGGCATCGCTTCCGGCTGCCTGATTCCCGGCCTTGTGCACTGGCTCGGCATCACGGCGCTGCCTGTCGCAGACACGACCAGTTTCGTCTTAATGGCGATTCCAGTACTCGTTCTGCGCAAATACAGACGTTCCGAAAAAACGCAGTTCTCCTCAACCTCCGAAGCGAAACGCTCCATCAAAGATGACTGCATCCATGCCGTTCGCGATATCGTCAGCTCGCCGCTTCTCAAAAATCTCTCTCTCATCTTCTTTCTTACAGCGCTCGCGACCAATATCATCGATTTTGTCCTGAAATATTATCTTCAGGTCAATCTCGACAAAGAAGGGATTGCGATCTTTTATGGCCACTTCAACGCCATATCTAACACGTTCAACCTTCTGGTCCAGCTCACGCTGCTCTCGCAGTTCCTGACTCGATTCAAAACGCGCACGCTTTTCAGCCTCACGCCGATCATCCTGCTCATATTCTCGGCCCCGTTCATATTCGTCTATCACATGATATGCGTAGTGGCCCTGAGATTCATGGACGTCGCACTGCGCTTCACTATCCAAGATTCTGCACGGGAAATCGCCATATCGTCCCTTCCCAGGCTCCTACGCAACAGTTCCAAAGTCGTGTTCAAGGGCGTGATGAACCCTCTGGGCGGCATCACGGCAGGTCTGTTGCTCAACGTGCTCGCGCCGCTCATGGGCCCGCAGTACACGCCTCTGCTCCTCATACCAGTCAACCTGATCACGCTCTATTTCGTGCGCGATCTCAACCGGTATTCAGCTAATCATCTCTACAATCAGCTCAAGACTGGCGCGCCAGCCAAAGAAGGGTCATCCCTGCTCGATCCCGACTCATCCTCAGACACCAACCCCAAGCTGACATCATACGACCCGAAACATCTGCTCGACGACTCTCCCAGACTGCGAGAGGCCACACTCGACGGCATACTGCTCGACAATCCCAAGGATTTGCAAGCTCATTCAGACATCCGTCGCTACACACTCGCCCTGATCGCTCATGAGACACGGCTCGCACAGGCCACGCTTTGCCTGATACAGCTGATCAACGAGAACGCAGATGAACGCGACGCAACCGAGATGCATATGCCTGAAGACGCGCAAACCGCGCAAAATGAGATATCTGACGCACAGCCGCACAGCCGTGACAATCCCGGAGACGAATCAGGCGCATCGCAGCCCGAAGAAGCCAGCGCCCCATCTTCAACCGAAGAAAAACCGGGGCCTGATTACCCGATGCCGCTCCGCCATCATCCACTGGCGAGATCGCTTCAGGATGTTTACGACAAAGCGTTTTATAGGATGTTCAAGGGGCTGATGGCGCTTTACCGGAGAGAC
This sequence comes from Pseudomonadota bacterium, assembly GCA_017555665.1. Lineage (GTDB taxonomy): Bacteria > Myxococcota_A > Bradymonadia > UBA4248 > UBA4248 > UBA4248. The sequence goes on from JAFZFY010000227.1 coordinate 8,692, forward strand.
CTGATCCAGACGATATTTCAGTCTCTTGCGGCATCACGCGCCTCCACCCGCGCACAGGCGATCGAACTGCTTCAGCTCACACTCACCAACTGCCCTTATGCGAAGCGCATTCTCATCCTTTGCGATGACTTCAACACCGAGGAAAAGGTCATCCGGCTGGACGATATGGAACACATCTCCCCCGACGACGCCCTGGCCATCCTCAAAACAGAAGACGACCGTTCGCTCACCAAGCTGACATCAAAACTCACCGAGGTCATCCCCATCCTCGAACTCAAAGACGAATCCTGAGAACATTGAACGGTCTTGATATCCAAACCCAATCTGTTATATCTCTAAGATGCACAGGCGAATCTGCATGAGAGAAGACCATGAGCACGCAGAGAAAAAACAATGTTGATTATCAGGGCACCATTCAGGCCGCCCCTCCAACAGAAGACAACCGGGTTATTGCATGTGATCCAGACCTTCTCTCTGGAACTACGGTTCCCGAAATGCCGGCATTCAGCCTATCGGATCTCGAAAGTACCAAAACGGAAAAGATAACCCGACCAGTTTTTTTCCGTTCTGCGCCGCCCCCCGCGCCCAAACCGTATGAAGGCCTGGAGGTATCGCTCTCCGTCGACAACGGCAAACGCGTCTTTTTCCATGGTGCAGATGTCTCTCGAATCGTCCTCAACGGAGAGCCCTTGCTTCTCGGTCGCAGAGACATGCTGGCTGGGCATTATCCGGATATCGATCTCGGTCAATACTTCGATCAGGATCGGAGGATATCCAGAAAACACCTCAGGATCTATCGCGATATCAATGGTTTGTGGTTTGTCGAGGATCTGTGCAGCAACAACACGACATTTCTGAATGACCGCAGACATCCGCTAAACCGCAGCCGCGCCGAACTCAAGCCGGGAACAAAGATTCTCATCTCCGACTCAATCATTCTCACTTTCTGTGCCCGATAGCCCCCTATGAACGAAAGCGATTTTTTGCGCACGCTTTTCCTCAGAATCAAAGCGGCAGAACCGCTGATCTGGATAGAAACGCCTGATGACGACTGGATCATCAACGCCATCCGAACAGAATTGGCAAACCTCAAGATTTCACTAGAGATCACGGATACGCCCGATCTCGCATCCCTCGAAAACGTCCAGACGCGCACGGCGGTGTTATGGCTCAACGTGACCTCTGCCGCGCTGCACGCGCATGAACAGCCGCTGATGCGCATGATACGCAAGCTGCGCACCCAGCTGACGCTCATCATCCCTGCGCCATCCCATATCGTGCGGCCCGAATTCCTCGCCAAATATCCCGTGCTTCAGGCGCCGCTTCCGACATTTGAAGCCCGAAAAAGACTGATCCAGCTCACGCTTGGCACGTTCGCACGCGACACGGAGCGCGTCGACCAGCTCGCCTTCACCTCTGCCGGCCTGACACGCACGCAGCTATATCGCATCCTCGCAAGGACTATGATCGAAGCGCGGGAAACGCCCGGCTTCAAAGACTGGGAACGCCGCGTTTCGGAAGAAAAGAAACGCCTTCTCGCACACGACATGTCCCTCGAAGTCATCGATGACCCCGCCACACTCGACGATGTCGGCGGTGCTGACGAGCTTAAAACATGGCTGATTCAGCGCACGGCGGTCTTTAGTGACGAGGCGCGAGCCTTCGGCCTGCAGCCGCCAAGAGGCCTCCTTCTCGTCGGCATCCAGGGATGCGGCAAATCGCTCATCGCCAAAGCGATTGCAAACGCCTGGAAATTCCCGCTCCTCCGTCTCGATATCAGCGCCATATTCGCCGAATCCTCCGAAACCCCGGATGCCGTGCTCCAGCGCGCGCTTCACGTCGCCGATGTCATGGCACCTGCCGTGATCTGGTGTGACGAGATCGAAAAAGCCTTTGCCGAAGGCGCAGATCCCACCACACGCCGTCTCCTCGGACATATCCTGAACTGGCTTCAGGAACGCCGCGCCAACTCCTTCTTTGTCGCAACCGCAAACGATGTCTCCGAACTCCCCTCAGAGCTCATCCGAAAAGGCCGATTTGACGAGCTCTTCTTTATCGACCTCCCAGACGATGCCGCCCGTGAGCAGATTTTCCGCATCCATCTGAAAAAACGTCGGCGCGATCCCGACCGTTTCAACTGCGAATACCTGGCATCACTCGCCAGAAACTTCTCCGGCGCAGAGATCGAGCAGACCGTCATCGCCGCGTTGTTCACCGCATTCAACGCACACCGAGAAGTCACACAGGATGATATCTCCGACGCCATTCAAGATACCGTCCCCCTGTACAAACAGCGCGCAGAAGACATCAAGCGCCTTCGGGAATGGGCATCCGAACGCACACGCGCAGCCGCGAACAACGCACGCCTGCTGTCCTATTTTGCGTAATTGTCGGCGGCGCGGCTATGCTTGCGCATACGCCGCG
>JAFZFY010000228.1 GCA_017555665.1 Pseudomonadota bacterium
GGCTTCAAGATCATGCTCTGGGCGTGTCCGTTCGTTTCCGCCGATTCGCCCGCCTACCGCCAGCTCCTGAAAGAAGGCGGACTGGTCCTGAACAAGCCGCTTGCAGGTTACAGCTACGGCGAACCCGACGCCGCCACCGTCCGCTGGTGGAACGGCAAGTCGGCGACTCTCGACTTTACCCATCCTAACGCGGTCGTCTGGTTCACGGGGACGCTCAAGCGTCTTGTCGATGATTTCGGCGTCGACGGCTTCAAGCTCGACGCGGGCGATCTTTGCTACTATGACGGCGCCAACCCCAACCGGTACGCCGCCGGTGCGGTGTTTGCCGACGCGACGGCGCGGCCGCAGGATGTGGCGGCGAAATATTCGGCGATCGGACTTTCCTTTCCGCTCAACGAATACCGCACGGTATGGGGCTTCGCCGGACAGCCGCTCGTTCTGCGTCTCGCCGACAAGCGTCACACCTGGCGCGATTTGAAGCGCCTCATACCCGACATGACGGCTATGGGGCTTGCCGGTTATTCGTTCGTCTGTCCCGATATGATCGGCGGCGGACAGGTCTCGTCCTTCATTCCCGGCGCGCCCAATTTCGAACAGGAAATGTTCGTGCGTTCGGCGCAGGTCCATGCTCTTTGTCCGATGATGCAGTTTTCCGCCGCGCCGTGGCGCGTCTTGGACAAAAAACATCTCGCGGCGGTCAAGAAGGCGGTCGATCTGCGGATGAAATTCACGCCGCGCTTCATGGAACTCGCGCGTGAATGTGCCAAGACCGGTGAGCCGATGCTGCGCAATCTCGCCTATCAGTTCCCCGGTCGCGGGTATGAGGCTGTCGTCGATCAGTTCATGATGGGCGATTTTCTGATGGTCGCTCCGCAGCAGGAGAAGGGCGCGAAGGAGCGCACGGTGCTCGTGCCGCCGGGCAGATGGATTTCAGACGACGGCAAAACCGTCGAAGGACCTTGCAGGATTACCGTGGCGACGCCGCTTGAGCGCCTGCCGCATTTCGTGAAGGCCGCCGCGCGTTGACCAAAGCGGGTATAAGTCATGCCATTTTGAGCAGAAAGGTTATATGATCATGAACATTGCTATCCAATAGCTAAAGGATGTGCCATAATATCTGATTGTTTCCGCGCTAATGGCGCGGATTTTTTTAGAGATAAGATCTGATTTGAAAACCCCTGTGTTGATGGATTTAGGCGAATACTCGTAAAATCAGCGTCCTGCTATCCAATAGCCTTGGCAAAATACTTCTCAAACCCCGGGAAATATGGCGTATTTTCCTTTGCTCGCCAGTTTTCAGGTGGTGGTGCTATCCCATAGGAATAGAGGACATCCAACAAATCCTTTTTCAACCATGTCACTGCACGGATAAAGGCTACAAATCTTGAATAACTGCAAACTGCACGAGACTTGAATTTGATGTAACGCAGAATCAAGTGTGTTAATAATGCCGCCCAGATTTGCCACTTAACGGCATTTTCGTTTTCGCCAAAGAAGTCTTGGAGTTGAAGTGTCTGCTTGAGTTCCTTGAAGAGGATTTCGACCTGCCACCGTGCTTTGTAAAGTTCGGCAATGGTGGATGCCGCCCACTCGAAATTGTTGGTAAGGAAAGTAAGGTCGTGCCAATGTCCGTTAATCTCAACATGTGCCGTGACTCTTCTTAATGCAGTCGGATAAGATTTTTTTGTTTGAAGTCCAGTCAAGCGAATAATCTCGTCAGCGAAGATGTTCTTTGCAAGCTTATCTTTCGCGACGCTCTCGACCACTTCATGCAACATCGCCTCTTTCTCTCGCACAACAAATATCACACCTCGCCGCGACTGTTTGTAAAGGGGTTCAAAATTATTGTAGGCACGATCAAGAATACCTATATCCCCAGCGTTTAGTGATTCAAAAAGAATTTCCTCTTTCTTGCTGTCATGCTCATTTGCTTTGCCGTATACGCAGAAATGTGGCAGTCTGCTTGCAACGTTGGCAACCATATGAACTTTTACTGCGGCTTTATTCTGTCGATGCTTAGCCCAGTTGATGCACCAGTAAGCGAGTTTAAGCGTCGTGGAATCAATGGCGAAAATGTTTCTCAGTTTGAAGCGCGAGAGTTTGCCTTTATGTTTGCAATGAACAAACTCGGCATCATTGCTACGGAAGTGCTCATACATCATCCAGAAGAACTTTTCCATTACTTCAGGATTGCGCGTACGGTTTGCATTTGAGAATGTGCTGTGGTTTGCTGGATCAATTCCTCGTATGCGGGAAAGCTCTTTTGCATAGATATTGGAAATGTCGGCAAGCTCGTTGAGACTGAAGACATGAAGGAACTGCCCGAGCATCAGAAGATACATTTGTGAATCATACGAGAACTTTCGTGCTTTGATTTTCTCATTCTTCACAAGTTCGGGAATTTTGTACCCTAAAACATACTCATTGATTATCTGAGCGAAGCATGATATCATTCTACGCCGTGTTGCCTTGGTTTTCATTGGTGTGTATTCTTTCTTACGGTTCAAATTGAAATTATACACATTAGCGAATCCAAGGCAACATGCTTACTGCGCAACAATAGCGATAAAGTTGCAAAAAGTTAGGGGGGGGGTGATTTATTGTAAATATCTCGGTGAATTGCAAGAGAGACGGAACAGTACATTAGCGACCCAGAAGAAACGACTCATTGGCTGATTTTCCTTTCAGTGATGCTCTTGGGATGGAGTTGATGAAGTTTTGCAGTTCCTTGA
>JAFZFY010000229.1 GCA_017555665.1 Pseudomonadota bacterium
GACGTCTGAAGTTTGGTCGTGGACGGGGTGTCTCAAGCGTGAGACGGCTGAACTTTGGTCGTGGACGGGGGGGCTCAAGCGTGAGACGGCATGAGGTGAAACGCATGGACAGGGCGGATACATGATGTTATATCCTTTGGTACAATCTAGTTCAGAGAGTGTGCGGCAGTCGTGCATACTCTGACCCTTCCAAAAGAGGAGCCCTGATGAGTAAAGAAAACATCATTGTCCGTATCCATGTGTTGTCGCTCAGAAGAAATGAGATTCATACGTTCAACAAACGTGTGCTCGGGATACTGGATGAGACGTGCGGGGCATGTGGCAAGCCATATTCAGATTTCAAGGATGCAGCGGAGCAGTATGAGCGCATTCTTCACGACAAGGGGTTCAGCGAGTCGCTTTCGCTTGAGGAATATGATCGCCGTGCAGATGAGGCCTGGCGCGGGCTTGACATGCAGATATCCGCGAGCGTGAGACACCCGAGGGAGGAGGTTCGGATGGCCGCAGAGCAGATAAAAGCCATTTGGGATAAGACGCCCAATCCGACAAATCTGAACTATGATCAGGAATATGGTGCGCTGAGCATCCTTCTGTCGCAGGTCAATGCGATCGAACGCTCCGTTCTGATTATTGCGCGCGTGGATGAGTATGTCGATTATCTGGGCGTATGCGTGAACGAGTTCATTCTTGCTTCAAAGCGCGCGATGGATTTGCGGGCGAATCAACAAACCGGCTCGCTGAAGGAGGCCGCGCAGAACTGCTATAAGACCTGGCAAAATCTGGCCAAATATATTGAAGCGATGGCCAATGCGGAGGCGCTTCCCCGCGCGGAAGAGGCGATTGGCAAGCTGAGCCTAATGAACACTCAGATTAAACGCAAGCTCGATATCCGTAAGAATGACCGGGATCTCGGCAGAGATATCGAGGGTGATGGGGACGTGTTTGAAACGGATGAAGCGGAGAAGTGACCGCGTTCGCGAGCCAACGTGAACGCTTGTGGCGTTCATGTTGGCCAGATAGACAAAGCCTGGGAGTACGCCATGAATGATAGAATTCACATCACGACCTCTTTTTTTTTGCAGCTGTCGTTGTATTGCTCGGCATCACAGGGTGCAAAAAGAAAGTCCAGATAGAAGAACCGCATCCCCCTGTCCAAGCGGCACCGCAAATCAATTCTGAGGATGCGAATTCCGCACAAAGCAACCTGACGAGCTGTCCGTTGGTACCGAATAGTCCTCTGTTTACGGAGGGCCAAGTGGTGCAAATGACACTTGCGAATGGGTCTTGTAAGGATGATGAGGATGGCGAAAGCTCAGCTTATCCCTATCTGTTCCGTGCGGAGGATAGGTGTTTAGGTATTGACGTAAATATTTCGGAGCAATCGTGCAAAGTACATCTTTTAAATGCCTCCTCAGAATCCTGCGAGGCGCAGTTTATATGTTCCAAAGAAGATGAGAAACCGATTATTCTGACAATCACAAAAGATGAGATAACCTGGAAACCCCATCCCGAAACGAACCCGTTGCTGACAACTGAAAACGGAGTGACAGATGGAGATAGATTGGTATTTCAAGAATCCTCAAAAGAATCATGTAAATGTCCCTCCGAATGTGATTCGCACTGTAAAGTAGACCCACCTGAGTGTGACATGTGTGAAGCAGCAATCGAGTGCGATTGTACGGCTTTCCAGAATGAAGAATCATGTCAAAAGTGTGAAAGATGTCTTTACAATAGCTACTCCATTTTTTGTACGACACGAAGTGGGACGTTTCGTGAGGGAGATGTGTGGTCTTTATATAGCGAAGGGGATAGCGAATTTGATGAGGGAGACCTGATTATCTTTGATCCGCGCGGACTTTTTGCCGTGGAAACCAACGACGGGCATTCCGCAGATGCTATGCATATTCGCACGCCGGACTATCAGTGTATTTCTAATGATGAGTACTTCTGTCCCATGCAGTATCGCACAGGGCCTGGGCATTAGAGGTTGTGCTCGCTGGGATGATTGTCTAGTCTTCGACCTCTCCCCCGCCCGCTTTGCGGGCATCACCCTCGCCAGAATGGAGAGGGTGCTATGGGGTTCGCAATCACTAAAATGGGAGACCGTGAACGACATTATTATCGCGTTCCCATTTCTGCATTTCCTCGATGCTGTCGAAATGAAGCGTGTGGTTGCGCTTGAACAGCGTCGGGTAATCGATGACTTTTTCTTTGAATATCTTTGGATGGTCGACACCGTTGATATAGGCCTGCCATTCCGGGCTGAGTGCTGAGAGTGGGTAGACTGGATTGTCAGAATCATCAAGATCGTAAGGGGTTTCTTTGCCTTCCTTGGTATTTGAGATTTGGAACTCGCATTCGAAGGGGATAGCTCTCAATTCGGCTTCGCTGATTTCATAGAGCTGGCCGATCGTGACTTTGCGGCCACAGCTTTCCTGGACGGTCTCTATGAACTTGAAATGATTGTTTTCATCGACTTGATATTTATAATAATTCCAGCTTGTCTGGCATGACTGTTTGGCAAATGTGATCGTCCGCTTTGTTTCATCAAAGACGACATTGGCTGCGCTTGTCAGATAGGGGTGTGCAGACTTGATGAATGTCTGTTTGGTCTCATCCCACAGGAGGATATCGACGAACTTCATGTCGAGTGCGCCATAAGTGCCTTTGTCAACGATCATGTCTTCCTTGCCGTCGTAGTTGACATCTTTGAACGTGACATCGCCCAGAGTGCTGATCTGGGACATGATGGCTGGGTGCTCCTGGCGGATCAGGCGGTAGAGCTCGTCATCGTGGAATATGGAGTTGAGCGTTCCGTCGCAGTCGGAATAGGGATGTTCCTGATCGTGCAGTTCGATGAGTGTTTTTCGCTCTCCGGGCTTTTTGTTCACGCGACGATCCCTGTATTCCGGATCGACAGGGGGCACTTTGTGCGTGAAAAACACCTCTCCAGAGGCATCTTTGACGGACACGATGTATTGATAAGCATCGGGGTGGTATTCCTTGGACCATTCGAAGGGGCGCGGGCGTTGCTTGACCGGTGTCGGTTCGAGTTTCGGGACCGAGTTGGGGTCGAAGGGTAGATCTTTCTTGCCGTCGTTCGGCCCGAGGAATACAGCATCCCCCGGTCTGAGCCTGTGCGTCATCGTGATCTCGGGGTTGAATTCGAGCAGTAGCGTGTAGAGTTTGGGGTCGCCGTAATACTGCCGCGCGATCGACCAGAGCGTGTCGCCCTTTTCGATGATGTGGACTTGGGCATATACGGTGCTGGCCGCGAAAGAAGCGACTAGAGCGCAGACGATAGCGAGTGACAACTGCAATGCGCGAGAGTACATGGGGCACCAATAGCGAGAGAAGTTGCGCGCCTCCAAGGGGCAAGGCGCATGCGAGAGGACATTTGCTGTGGGAGTAATGCAACCGGGTGGGGGATATTCCGGGATTTGTAAATTCTTTTGGGTGTTCGAAAAAATGGGCGCGAGGCGTATTTGCGAAGCAAATAGCCGAGCGCGTGAGGGCGTATTGCGCGAATGCGCGATAGCCCGATTTCGGCACACCAAAGAAAACTTCAGCCGAAAAAATCTCCGCAAAGATTTTAGCAGAAATGGAGCGACAGATACACATTTTGCGCGATAATCGGGGAAAGAATATCGGTTGTGGGCACATGCCAAGATTTGGTCTTTGTGTTTGACGTGAGCGATATCAATCAGCTATAATCCACAATGGTTTTTTGTGTGTTTACAGTTACTTAGAGGAGACAATGTTATGGCGAGTAAAGAGTACGACACAACAATTGTGAGCAAGCAGAACAAGGCCGTGGAAGAACTTGCTGAAGATACCTCAAAGTCCAGCAAGAAAAAGGCTGCCAAAGGCGGCGATGCGATGGACAGCGCGGAGCCTGCTGGTGCATCCGTAGGCGCAAATGCTGCGACCAAAGCTTCGGGCTCTGCTGGCGGTGCTTCGAGCAAACCCGCGCTCACGCGTCCCGACAGCGAAACAATCAACGGGACTGAGTACAAGTACGAAACAGCGCGGGCGACGGCGACATCTAATTATGCGGATCATTACAACGCCGAGACTGGCGAGAATGAAGCACTGCATGATGAGACAAAGGTCAAGACTGCGATGACTGGCAAATACAAAAAAGGTCACTATGTCGCTAAGCCCGCTATCGAAAAAACACCTGGATCGAAGCCGAAGCTCAAGGATCTCGTCGAGGAGAATGATTCTGCGCCGGAAGTCACCAAAATGCAGGGTACGATTGAAGACCCGAACCTCGTCAACTCGATTATCAAGAACAATATCTTCATTGATGGCGATGTCCATATCGAAGATATCCGCCAGGGCAACATCGGCGACTGCTATTTCCTCGCATCACTTCTTCAGGTCATTCAGCACGAGCCGTCTAGGCTTCTCGACATCATGAAAGTGAGCGGCAGCACTGTGACGACGACGCTCTTCCATAAAGAAGGCGACAAATGGGTGCAGCAGGACATCAATGTCCAGATCGGTTTGCACAAGCAGAACGGCGGCATCAAGAGCTCTCACTGGCGCATTGCTTATGATCCCAAAACTGCTAAATGGTCTTCTAGTGTCGATGGTATGACGCTCAAGATCACGCGCGAAGACATGTATGAAGCCGCGCTTTGGGTGCAGTGCATGGAACAGGC